>CAZRID010000211.1:0-5840 GCA_964600055.1 uncultured Acidimicrobiaceae bacterium | reverse complement strand
CACTACCCGATCACGATGCGGGTGCTCGAGGCGGTCGGATCAGGCGCGGTGCTCCTCTCCGACCGATTGCCGGGCATGGAGATGCTCCTCGAGGAAGGGACGCAGTACACACTTCTCGGCGAGGATGTGGCGGCCGAGGCAAGAGACCTCCTCGACGAGCCCGATCGACTCCAGGGGATCTCTGATTCTGCTTTGGAGCGGGCGATGGGTCTGCACACATACGACCATCGTGTGGACGAGCTCTTCGAGATCGCATCGGCCACGGGCAAGAGAGACATGACCGAAATAGCTGCGAGCTCGCCATTGGCCGGGGCAATAGCGCGGGATGTCGAAGTGCAAAGGGTGGCCTATCTCAACGCCCCCGAACTTGTCGATCAGCTTCCGAACCGTGAAGTGTGGGACGCTGCTGTGCTCGACCCCCGGCGTCTCGGACCGGGCAAGATGGAGACTGTGGCAATCAGGGCTGACGATGTGACGGGTCTGGAAGATCTGATGCGCTCGGCCAGGCGTTACATCTACATCGACGGTCGAGCCTCGGGCCTCGGCGACTTCCTGGAACTTGAGAATCCTCGAGCGGTGTTCGAGCAGGTGGGACCCGTCACCAGGGTCGACCTGATGGCGCCGAGCTATCGGATCATGCCTTTCGAGGTGGAGCCGACGTGACCCAGGAGAGTCCCACCCTCCGCGTCACGGTCGTCATCCCCGTCTACAACCGCTCCGAGGTGGTGGCTCGAACTCTGAGCGCACTCTCGGCGCAGACCTACCCGCACGAGTTGCTGACCGTCGTCGTGGCCGACGACGGGTCGACCGAGGACATCCAATCTGTGGTCGACGAATGGCATCCCCCATTCGAGAAGCGATACGTGCATCAGGAGCACAACGGCTTTGGCGCCGGACGTGCCCGAAATCTCGGTGCCCGATCGACCGAATCGGACGTCATCATCTTCCTCGACTCTGATGCAATCGTCGGACCTGATTTCGTAGGTGGACATGGCAAATGGCACGCCGCCAACCCGAAGGCGGTGGTCATCGGGGGCCGGCTCCATCTCGGCGCCACCGGGCTCGACCCTGATCAGTTGGCCACGGCAGCTGTGGACCTGGACTCACAATCGTTCGAGGACCGGTCTGACTTCCGTTCGGTCCTCTCCCGCAGGACCTCGAATCTCCAGGCGACCGACGAGGCCTATCGGGCATTTGTCTCGGCAAATGTGTCCGTGCCGTCCACCCTGTTCGCCGCGACCGGCGGCTTCGATGAGAGGTTCCGCTGGTGGGGCAGCGAAGACTCCGAGCTCGGCTGGCGTCTATGGCAATCCGGGGCGGCGTTCATCGACGACGAGACCACCAGGATCTATCACCAGACCGATGCCGACACTGCCGGCGGCAGCGAGGGAAGGCAGAAGGCACGCGAGCTCAATCGGGGCCTCCTGGCCAGCCTTGTCCCGCAACGGTTCTATCGAAAGGGCGTGCCCGAGCCGTGGCCCGAGGTGCCCAAGTTCTCGGTGATGGTCCACGATGTGCCCCAGGGCGCCCCATTGGAGATCTGGAAGGCATTGGCCACCCAGAGTCTTCCGGACTTCGAGGTCTTGTTCCTGGCCAACGCTCCTGACCACGATCCGTTCGCCGGCGCCGCCGAAGGTGAGAGGCGGGTCAGGTTCATCGATGACCCACACGACGTAGTCGTGGCATCGCGGGGCGAGTACCTGCTGTTCATCAACGGGCATTCGGCGCCGAGTCAGACGCTGCTCCAGAACATCAGGAAGCGACTCGATGAGCGACCGGGCCTCGACGCCCTGACTTTTGGCATCGACACACCGGAAGGCGAGTACACCCGGATCGAAGACCTCGCCCTCCTCGAACGGCACTGGGACGACGACCTGCCGCTGGCGCTCGCCGTCCGTCGCCGGGCACTGATCCTTCGTCTCGATGGTGGGCAGGAGCTCGGCCCGGCCCTCGACTCGTTGCGGGATGGCGAAGGCTGGATTCACTCGTCACTCGCATTGGTCGCTCTACCGGGGGTGACGCGGACCGAGCGTCCCGAGGGATTCATCTTGACCAAGAGCCACACGAGACAGCTCAGGGAGGCGGCACAGCTGGGCGCCGGGCCTGCGGTGAAGACGGGTCTGAGGCTGATCAAGAACAGGATTCGGCCCGAACGGCCACGACCGGAGCGTTTGAGAGAGCCTGGCGACCGCCCACCCGGGATCAGGTATGTCGGTTGGGTGGGGAAGGACAATCTCGGCGACGAGGCGATGATCGAGGCGGCGCGGCGGCTGATGTCGTGGGGGGAGATCGAGGCGCGGGGCGAGGCGAGAGATCTACTGCTCCTGGGTGGCGGCACCCTGATCAACCGAAACCAGTACCTGCGATGGCTCCTGGAGAGAGACTCGCCTCGAATCGAAAGAGCGGTGTTTGGCACTGGCGTCGCCAATCCCGCCTTCTGGGGCCTGACCGAGGACACAAACGAGTGGCTTCGCTGGCTCGGAACCTGCGCCTACGTGGGTGTGAGAGGCCCACGTTCGGCACAGACCCTTATCGACTGGGGGTACAAGGGCGACGTCGAGATCTGTGGCGACACGGCTCTGGCCCTCGAGCCCGAGGGATCGTACGACGGGTCAGGCCCGATCCTGGTCGCCCCCGCCTGGACCAACGGTGAGCTCTGGGGCGGATCAGACGAGAAGGTGTACGAGGAGCTGGCTGGGGCGGTCAAGGTGTGGCAGAAGGCGGGGCGGGAGGTCACCCTCATGTCCTGTCATCCGAGTGACGATCGGCCAATCCTCATGATCAAGGGGATGCTGGGCGAGACGGAGGTCGGTTATCACGCCGGTTACCTCGATGTAGCAGAGACCGTCGAGCTGATCGCCTCTTCTTCGATCGTGATCGGCGAGCGGCTTCACGCCTGTGTTCTCGCCGCCGCGGCCGGACGGCCGTTTGTCGCGGTCGAATACCGGCCCAAGGTGCGTGACTTCTCGGAGTCAGTCGCAATGGACGACTACGTGATTCGAAGTGACGAGCTGCGGGCGGGACGGCTGGTCGAGCTGGTCACCGAGCTCGGCACCGCGGCACCGGAGGAGATGGGCGCCGCGGTGACCACCTACCGGCGGCGGCTTGCCGAGGCGAGCCGTGCGATCGAGGCCGCAGTCAAGGGATGACCAACGTCCTGCTGGCAACCAGCAACGGGACCGGTATGGGCCATCTCACCCGTCAGGCGGCAGTGGGCCTTGCCCTGGCCGACGATCACCAACCCATCCTTTTCTCGCTGTCCATCGGATTGCCGCTCGCCATGAGTCTCGGCCTCACCGGCGAGTACAGCCCCAGCTATGACCGGCCGTGGATCGCTTCGAAGGCTTGGAACGGTTATCTGAGGGACCGTCTCAGCGCAATCGTCGAGGAGACCTCGGCCGATGTCGTCCTCTTCGACGGTGTCGCCGCCTATCCGGGGATCGGTAAGACATCCTCAGCGCTGCGGGACGTAGCCTTCATGTGGCTCCGACGTGGGATGTGGCGCAAGGGAACCAATCCCAAGCAGCTGCGACGCGCCAATTACTTCGACCGGGTGATCGAGCCGGGCGATCTCGCCGGGGATGCAGATGAAGGACCGACCGCCGGTGTTCGCGACGTGACCAGGGTCTCGCCGATCAGCCTGGTCGAAGTCCTCGACCTTCTTCCCCGGGAGGAGGCCCGGCGTGCCCTGGGTCTTCCTGTGGACCGCGAGATAGCTCTGGTAACGCTCGGGTCGGGTCGGCTGGGTGACATGACCGGACCGGGCCAGGTTGCGATCAAGGCTCTCCTCGAGGACTCCGACCTCCATGTGGCAGTGACCAGATCAGCCGTGGCCGAGAACGAGGTGGCCGTGGCCCAGGCAGACCGTGTCACCGTGATCCGGGATGTCTATCCCCTGGTCCGATATCTCGGGGCTTTCGATCTCGCCATCAGCTCGGCCGGATACAACGCCGTGCATGAGCTGGTCCCGTCGGGACTGCCGACCTTGTTCGTGGCCAACACCTCGACCCGGACCGACGACCAGGAGACAAGGTCACGCAGGCTGTCCGAGCTGGGCATGGGACTGCACGCGCCGGACAACGATCCGACGGCGGTCGGGATAGGGATGAGACGTCTCCTCGACCGGTCCCTCAGACAGGATCTGGCCGCCGTAGCCGCTGCTACCAGGACCCAGGTCCACGGGGCGGCGGAGACCGGGAGACTCGTCACCGGGTTCGCCGATGGCTTCACCCGTCGCCGGCCGAGACTCTCGGTCGCCGTCGCCGAGCAGACACAACGGGCCAAAGACGCGGTCAAGGAGGCACTGGGTGAGGAGCGAACCAACTCGTTGAAGCGCATGCTCGGTCGTCGCCCGACTCCGATCGCTCACCGGAGCGAGGTTCGGCTGGTGGATCAGGTCACGAAACTCTCGGACGGACCCATCCCGCTGCTGATCACCGAGGACCTGACCAACGACATCCTGCGAGGACCGATCCCGGTCGAGCACATCCTCCCTGGGTCGAGCCCGGCCTACCTGGATCAACGTCTGGAGTTGATCCAGACTTACTACGACGTCATGGAGTAGCCCAGAAACCCCCCTCCCGGCTACGCCGTACTCCCCCCTACGGGGGGAGAAACAGAAGCCCGTTTCCTCGCCAGGGCCGGAAAGGGACTCTTCGTTTCCTCCCCCGCAGGGGGAGGTGCCCCGCCAGGGCCGGAGGGGGACTCTTCGTTTCCTCCCCGCAGGGGGAGGTGGCCCGCCAGGGCCGGAGGGGGACTCTTCGTTTCCTCCCCCGCAGGGGGAGGTGGCGCGCCAAGGCCGGAGGGGGATCTTGGGACGTGACCCCAAGCGAAGCCTTTGATTCCGCTCCCCAGTTAACCTCCGAGCGGTGACAATGCTCGCCTCTTCTCATCCGGGTAAACGAGAAAGGCTGAGGTCTCTCTACACCAGATGGTTGCCTTTGGCCTTCGTCATCGCGACGTTGGCCAATCTGGTGCTCTCCTTCTTCCTCCCAGGCTCGGCGTTGCCGATTCGCCTCCACGATGACGGCTCGCTGACCCACCTGGTCCACACCGAACAGCCCAGCGTGAGCCGCCGCTTCGCTTTCTATTTGGAACTCGATGACGCCACCGATGGTGGGGTGCTGGTAGTGCCGGTCGACTCGTTCGTGGATCCCGACCTGGCGGGAGGATTCGCCGCTTTCGAGGTCATCGAATGTGACTTTGACCCGGGTTCGATCACTGAGGAGATCGCCGGCCAAGCCCCCCTAGGCGAGGTCGAAACCGAGAATGGGAATCTCCCATATGTCATCATCCCCGGTCAGGGTGATGTCTGGTGGGTGGCCATCACGGACGGTGGAGTCGTGGTTGTCCCGGAGTCGGTTGCGCCATCACCGTGTCCAGGCCCATGATCACAGAGATCGCGATCGGCGCCCTCTTTGCTTTCTCAGGGTTCGGCGCTCTGGCCCCGGCTCGATCGGACGTTCCGACGACGGCGCGGGTCTGGCTGTCGGTCCCGATCGGTATCGCCCTCTATCTCCCGACGGCGCTGATCCTGATCATCATCACCGGGACCCTCTCCCCCGCTCTCGCCCTCGGGATAACAACAGGGCTCGGCATAATCGGCTTCCTCGTGGCCGGTCTCAGGGGCAACCTGAGTCTTCGGGACATCGGGTGGACGGCTGTGGCAATCGGCATCGCCGGTCTGACCGTCGCCCTGGCCCGCACTTTGCATCTCACGCGATTGACACCCGATTCGCTTCGCTATCTCCTGGCCGCCAGCGATCTTGTCCTTCCCGATGTCTTCGAGGAGATACACAAGGCCGATCTCCTCATCCGCCAGATCGGGCTGCCGTCACTCC
>CAZRID010000210.1:0-5848 GCA_964600055.1 uncultured Acidimicrobiaceae bacterium | reverse complement strand
ACCGTGTCGAAGGCGGGCCCCTTGTCGACCCCCACCACCATCCCCGTGGACGACGTTACGTCCACGACTGCCGCCGGCTAACGCCGCCGGCGTGACTGTTGGAGGGCGTCATCCCGGTGGCGCCCTCCAACATTGCTTCCCCTCTTCAATCCACGCCCTCCACCCAGCCGGTGACACTGGACAAATGACCATCCGGGTCGCGGAAATGAGTAGCCAGTAGGGTGCGCTCCCCGTCGGAGGTGACCGGTCTCGGGTCGACGTCGAAGGGCACGCCTCTGTCCTTCATCACCTTGAATGAGGCGGCCAGGTCGTCAACCTCGATGACGATCTCGGTATCGGACACCTGTGACTCGAAGGCCAATGGCTGATTGAGCACCAATTGGCTCTCGCCCAGGCCGAAGAAGGCGAACTCACCACTGGAGAAGATCAGCTCTAGACCCACCTTCTCCTTCCAGAACGTGATCGAAGTCTCCAGGTCGGAGACCCGAAGGATCACGTTGCTCAGCTTCATGTCGGCAAAGCTACCGATGTCCGATCGCACCGTCAGCTCAGGTCATCCCACCAGATGGCGATGATCGAGTAACCACCCACCAGGACCATCAGAACGGCCGCCACGCCTGCCACGAGATTCATCACAAATTCCACATGAGTCATCATGCCGCCCGGGTCTGACACATTTCGTCAGACCCCAACATCGGCCAACGCGTCCACACCGGCGACAGCCACTGTCAGGAAGAAGGCAGCAGCGGCCGCGCACAGAAGCATCGAAATCGTGGCGACTCTGATGATCCGGTCCGCTTTTCTCCGACTGGGGACGAAAAGACGGGAATGAGGGCTGGCGGCGACCAAGAGCCGGATCCCGACCAGAGACCCGGCGATGAGAAAGGATCTCGGATCGAGCCAATCGGAGATGACGATGCTTAGCAGCATCAGCGAGCCAACCAGCGCGATGAGTGCGACATTCACCCCCAAACTGGCTTCCCTCACCGTGTGCCTGCCGTACCACCAGGACACCCCCAGCCCCGATAGCAACCCGAAGATCGCCGCTACCCAGTCGATCCCGATCCACTGCGAGAGAACTCCGACCGCGGTGAGAGCAACGATGGTGAGGAGGAGCCGCACCACCTGCACGATCGAGGAGCGTCGCCGGGCGCGAATGGAAAGGACAACGATGTAGCTGAACGAGATGATGGTGAGAAGGGCGAGCCCGTAGAAGAGATACGGGAACGCCGCTATGAGCACATCCCGGAAGGTCACCCATCCAAGGCTAGGTGGTGACGGCTAGCGATAACGCCAGACGATGCGACCCCGCGTCGGGTCGTAGGTCGAAACCTCGACGTCAACGGTGTCGCCGGGGAGGACACGGATGCCACGTCCGCGACGCATTCGACCTGATGGTTTCGCCAACAACTCGAAGCCGCTGTCCAGCTTCACCTCGAAGGTGGAGTCGGGCAACATCTTGAGGACTGTGCCCCGCATCCGTATGTATTCGTCTTCGTCTTTCGCCATGGTTTCCTTGGGAAGGAGTCAGTCTAGGAGCCTGACATCGGCTGTCGGGAATGGAGTCAGACTCCGGCCAGTCGCAGGCTCGACACCGAAGCGATGCGCTCGAAGTCTGAATCGGCCGCAAGCAGCGGGACCTTCTTTCCGATCGCCACCGAGGCAACGAGCAGGTCGTTTGTATCGCTCGGGGTGAATCCCACCTGACGGCACCGCGTGTAGAGCTCGGCTGCGACCTCGTAATCGAAGAGAGGCCGGGTCGGAAGCATCGAGCAACGATTCATGAAGGCCCAGATCTTGCGTCTGCTGTCCGAGGTCCGGGCACCACAGAGCAGCTCCATGATCACGACATCGGTGGTGGCCAGCGGCTCGTCGGTTTGGAGCATCGAACGCAAACGCAGATTGGTGTCCGACCCGGTGCTTCTCAGATACTCGACCCATGCCGAGGTGTCAACCAAGGTGGTCAATCCCACTCCTCGATGACGACCCCTCCCCGGATCTCGTCGAGATCACCATCCCAACCAAATCCCTCCATGGCCAGAGCCTGGTCCTTGGTCATGACCCCACCGACCAAATTCCTCAGCGCGAGGTCGACCGCCTCCTTCTTGGTGCGCAGCCCGTATCGCTGCATCACCGCCTCGACCAGGCTGTCGTCGAGATCGATATTGGTCCTGCTCATGTAGTACACACCACAATACACCCTAAGGTGTATGGCGCCTACCCGGAAGCCCCTGCCCTTGCTTCGACGGCTCCTTCCAGGGCCGCCTGGGCCTCGTCGATGAGGCGCTGCGCCTCCTCGACCCATCGTTGATACTCGGCGAGATCCCCTGCGGTCAGGGCAGCGTCTGCCTGCTGGAAGGCGGCAGCCGCCTCCTCCAGCAGCTCGCCCACCGTCTCGCCGCCCGGGGTGGTCGGCGTCGGTTCCACGGGGGACTCACCCCCGGTGCCCTCGCCGAACACCTGCTCCAGGGCCAGATCGAGTGTCTCCGCCCATTCCACCTGGTCGCCGTAAACAACGATCACCCGCCGGAACTCGGGGATGCCTCCCCCTTCGGCCTCGAGGAAGATGGGCTGGATGTAGAGCAGCGAGTCCTCGATGGGAACCACCAGAAGGTCACCCTTGATCACCGTTGAGCCCTGGTTGTCCCAGAGTGTGAATTGCTCTGAGATGTCCGCGTCCTGATCGATACGCTGCCCGACCTGTTCGGTCCCATCGACGAAGTCACCCTGAGGCATCCTGAAGTCGACCAGCCGCCCGTAACGTCCCGGCGATGAATCGGCGACGAGGAAACTGGACATGTTCCTTCGATTGTCCGGCGTGAAAGGTTGGAGGAGGAGATAGGACAGTTCCTGTTCACCGGGAAGCTCGGTGAGCAGGTAGTAGGGGAGGATCTCCGCCCGATACTGGGCTACTTGACCGGTGCTGGGGTCGATGACATCCCCTTCGAGCACCTGTGCACCCTGTGATCCTGGCGCCCGGTTGATGGTTGCCGGGTCAGCGGGGAGCGACCATGCATCATTGCCACTGAACAACTCGTTGGCGTCGGTTACGTGGTATTCGAGATAGAGCTGGCTCTGCACCCTGAACAGGTCCTGGGGGTAACGGAGATGCGAGTCCAAACCCTCGGGCAGGTCCGAAACCGGTGAGAACAAGCCAGGAAACGTCTCCGACCAGGCACGGGCGAGTGGGTCGTCGGGGTCGACGAGGAAGAAGGTCACGTCCCCGTCGTTTGCATCCACTACGGCCTTCACCGAGTTCCGCATGTAGTTGATGCCGGTCCTGAGCTCGGAAGATCGGGCCAGGCGACCGGTAGCGGCGGCGGTCAAGGGCTGTGAGTAGGGATACCACGAGCTGGTGGTGTACAGGTCGAGTACCCACAGGATCTCACCCTTCAGGATCACCGGATAGGGATCGGTGTCGATCTTGAGGAAAGGCGCCACATCCTCGAGGATGTGGCCAACATTTCTCTCGACGAGGACCCGGCTGTCGGGGCGGATCTCACCTGAGATCAGCAGGTTCAGATCCCGGTAGCGGAAGGCGAATGCAATACGCTTCCAGATGCTGTCCAACACGACACCTGCGTCGCCCGCGTACTCGTTGTATGCCGTCCCTTCGTCAGCCAGGGGGAAGTCGACTTCCTGGGGCTCGGTCCCCGTCTTGACGATGATCGGCCGGCCTTCCTGATAGGTCTCCCCGAAGTAGACCCTTGGCTCGGTGAGTTCGAAGTCCGGTACCACGGCCTGGGGCGGGACATCGCTGAGCAGGAATCGGGGCTGTCCGTCGTCGGCGACGACATTTGCCTCGTTGACGACGGCGCCGAAACCGTGGGTGTAGAGAAGACGCTGGTTCAGCCAGTCATCACGGGGAAGCTCTATCTCTTCTAGTTCGCGAACCGCCAACATCACCTGGGTCGGGGTTCCTTCACTGAGGTAGCGGTCGGTGTCCACAACACCGAGCGTGTAGTAGTTGCGAAGCTCCTGGAAGTTCTGATAGGTCCGGGGCAGCACCGAGGGGTCCCAGATCCGGAGATTGTCGATGGTGAGGCGGTTCGCCTCGATGTCGGTTGCCTCCAGATCCTCCGCCGCCGAGAATCCCCGCACCTCGACTTGGTCGAGACCCCATGCCGCCCTCGTGAAGTCGAGACTGTGCTCGATGTACGGGGCTTCTCTCTCGAACGGCTGAGGGTTGACCTGAAAGCGCTGGACGACAGCCGGGTAGATGGCAGCAGCGGCGATCGCCACCACCAGCCAGGACCCGACAGCCACCAGGGCCAGGCTCCAGCCCGGTCTGAAGATGTTCACGATGAACAGCACCGCGGCCATCACTGCCACCAGAATCAGTAGCCGGTAGGCAGGCAGTCGGGCAGTGATGTCGGTGAAGCCGGGCCCGAAGAACTGTTCTGATACGCGGTCCGAGAACAGCAACTCATACATGTCGAGGCGATAGACGACGGCCCGAACCAGGGCGATCAGGGCGAACATGACCGAGATGTGGGTCTTGGTGGGACGGGTGGCGGTGAAACGGCGCCCGTTGAACCGAAGCCCACCGTTGAAATAATGAGCCACTGCGATCACAACGGTGGTGAGGACCAGGAGGTTGAACACCCAATCGGTGATAGTCCCTAGGAGCGGCAACCGGAACATGTAAAAACCGACGTCCATATCGAAGAACGGGTCGGCTGCGCCGAACTCCTGAGCGTTGATGAACAAGAAGACCTCGTCGCGCCACGTGGAGACCGTCAGCCCGAGGAGGACGGCGAGACCACCGGTCAGCCAGAAGCGCACCTGTCGAACCCGGGGCTCCACCCACTCCCGGAAGCGCTCGATCAGCTCTTCATCCTCGGTGAGGTCAAATGGCGCCCAACGCGGTGACATACGGTCGACCAACTTCAGACTGAACCAAAGAACGAGGAAGGCGACAGCGATACCGGCAGCCCCCAGGAGCAGCGCGAGCCCATTTCTACGCCGCCACACCTCCTCGAACCCGATCGACTCGAACCAGAGGTAGTCGGTCCACAAGGTGCCGAGGGCGGTGAGAAAGAGGTAGACCGCAGCGACGGCAATCAGAATCAGGGTCAATGGCCGACGTCGGTCAGACTTGTAGTCCGAGGGAACCCTGGTGAACATCGGCCATGAGGGTAACGGCTCTGGAACCATCGGTTCCAAGTCGGTTGGCCCCTGATCTCCCTCTGGTCAGACCAGGGCCAAGGTGCACTCGCACCCTGCATGCACCGGGGGCACATGTGTTGCCGGATCGGAAGACGCCGCCCGGCAAGCGCTGCACGGTGTGCCGCTTGCCACCCATTCCAGCTCACCCTGATCCGTGACCGATTCGACAAGGCCCCGGTGGTATCCGGTGAGCGCAAGCTCCCGCACCCGACGCTCGGCCTCGTCGGTGCGCCAACCCCTGAACACACGTGAGGTAGCCGACTGCTTTTCCCGCTGTCCGTCACCGGCGTCGATCAGCGCGTGGGAGACGGCTCCGGCCAGGTCGTCACCAAAGGTCTCGGCCGCGTCCGAGTGCGGGGTGTCCCGGCGCTTCAGTTTCGAGCCCACCATCTCCTCGGCGGTGGTGTGGCCGGCCGAGTAGCTCTCTGCCCAGAGGCCGATCAGGTCGGCTCGCATCATCTCGGCGAGTATCGGCCCCTCCGGGAGCCAACTGTCCTCGGTGCGCAGACTGTCCAGAGCGACGTTTTGTGCGTCGGTGACAGCCTTCTTCACACCTCTCAAGGCGCGGTTGGTTATCGGCAAGAGCCGGGTGTCTCGCAACTCGATGACATCGATTCGGGCGCTGAGAGACGATGCGGCGCCGTTTGTAGCCGACGAGGTCCTGACCTCGTCCAGCTCC
>CAZRID010000209.1:0-5907 GCA_964600055.1 uncultured Acidimicrobiaceae bacterium | reverse complement strand
CCGGAACGACACGGTGAAGAAGGCACAGGAAGGCGTCCTCGAGTTTCTGCTCGCCAACCACCCCCTCGACTGCCCGGTGTGCGACAAGGGCGGCGAGTGCCCGCTCCAGGACCAGGCGTTCTCCCACGGTCCCGGTGAGAGCCGGTTCGTCGAGATCAAGCGCAACTTCGAGAAGCCGATCCCGATCTCGGACCTGGTCCTGCTCGACCGGGAACGCTGCATCCTGTGTGCCCGCTGCACACGTTTCTCCGACGAGATCAGCGGGGACCCACTCATCACGTTCCAATCCCGGGGGAACGTCACCGAGGTCAACACCTTCCCCGACCTTCCCTTCTCGTCATACTTCTCCGGCAACACGATCCAGATCTGCCCGGTCGGCGCCCTCACCTCGACCCAATATCGCTTCCGGGCACGGCCATGGGACCTGAGCATGGTGGAGAGCTCGGGTCTCCATGACACCGCCCATCCCCGGCTCACGATCCACGCCAGCCAGAACCAGATCCTCAGATTCGTCGGGGTCGACAACGATGCCACCAACCACGGATGGCTGTGCGACAAGGACCGCTTCGGATTCGAATATCTCGGGTCCGAAGACCGGCTGACGACCCCTTTGGTGCGACGCAACGGAGAATTCATGGAGGTCGGCTGGGCGGAAGCTCTCGATCTCGTCGCCGAGAGGATCGGGCTGATCAAGGACGAGGACGGCGGTGACGCATTCGCGGTGATCGGCGGTGCCCACGGGACCAACGAGGACGCCTATGCGCTGTCCAAGTTCGCCCGGGTGGTGCTTGGCACCAACAACGTCGACGCTCGTCTCGACGACACGCTTTCGTCTCATTTCCTGGCGGCCACGGTGGACCGGGCCACTATCTCCGACGTCGACGACGCCGACACCATCCTCGTCTGGGGTCCTGACCTGAAAGAGGAGCACCCGACCCTCTACCTGCGTGTCCGGCGCGCCGCCCAGCAGCTGGGGGCAAAACTGCTGGTCGTTCATCCGAGGGCCACCGGGCTCGACGACCGGGCGTCGATCAAGCTCAACTATCGCCCCGGCGGAGGGTTCGCCCTTCTCGACGAGATCGCCGAGGGCAAGCACCCCGAAGTTGCGACCGCCTTGTCAGCAGACAAGGTCGTGGTCCTGGTCGGCCTTGCCAACTTCGCCGAGGGGGCAAAGCTCGCCGAGTCGGTGGCGGCTCATGTCAGGAACAAGGCGGGCTCGGTGAAGATCATGCCTCTAGCCCGTCGCGGGAACATCTTCGGCGCCCTCGACATGGGTCTGGCACCCGACCTGCTCCCGGGCCGGTTGGCGATCGACGACGCCGGTAGGGCGACGATCGCCGAACGTTGGGGTGAGGTGCCCGCGGCGCGAGGCAAGGACACCAGGGCCATGCTCGAAGGTCTGGACACGGGGGACATCCGCCTCCTGCTGCTGGTCGGGGCAGATCCGGTTCGCGATATGCCGGACCCGAGAACGGCAGCACTCGCTCTCGAGTCGGCCGAATACGTGGTGTCGATCGACCTGTTCCTCAATGAATCAAACCAGCAGGCCGACTTGATCCTCCCCGCCTCCGGGTTCGGCGAGAAGGACGGGACCGTCACCAATGTCGAGGGGCGGGTACAGAAGGTCAATGCACTGTCACCCGGTCCCGGCCAGACCCGTCCCGACTGGGCCATCCTCGACGACATTGCCAACAGGGCAGGCAGGTCGATGGGCCTCTCGTCGGCCGAGCTGATCGCCAAAGAGATTTCTGAAGTTGCCCCCGCCTATGCCGGGGTCACCTGGGACCATCTCGAATGGGAGGCGAGGGACGGGGCGGTGGTCCCGGTTGCCGGATCCCAGACTCTCAAGCACATCCCGGTGGCGCTGAAGGGAACAAAGGCGCCGGGTGCGGCCCTGACTCTGCATGTGGCGAGGACGCTGTACGACGATGGCGTGATGATGCGGCACAGCCCGACGTTGCACCCGCTTGCTCCAGGTGCGGTGGTCCATCTCAATCCCGACGACGCCAGGAAGGTCGGCGCCCAGGCAGGCGCCCCGGTCAAGGTGGTGACCAAGCAGGGGGAGGGCGAGCTGATCGCCGTGATCGATGATGGAACCCCGGCCGGCGTGGTCTATGTGCCGTTCAACCAGCCGGGTGGCTTCTCACTGGGGACCGATGCCGTGGTCCGGGTGACGGCGGTGGGCAAGAGATGAGCTGGCCGGAGTTCTGGATCGTCGTGCTCAGGGTCGTGCTCACCTTCGGGCTACTTCTGGTCGTCACCATCCTCAATGTATGGGCCGAACGCAAGATCCTCGCCGACATGCAGAGCCGGATCGGGCCCAGCCGGGCCGGCCCGTTTGGGATCTTGCAGACAGTTGCCGACGGCCTGAAGTTGTTCTTCAAGGAATCGATCAACCCGCGTAAGGCCGAGATGGGGATGTTCCTGCTTGCGCCGTTCCTCGCTGTCGTCCCAGCCTTCCTCATCTTCATGATGGTGCCTTGGGGCAAGCCGTTCATGATTGGAGAGCACGAAGTCGCCCTCCAGGGCGCCGATCTCAACATCGGCCTGCTGTTCATCCTGGCCATGTCGTCACTGGCGGTCTACGCGGTGGTTCTCGCCGGGTGGTCGTCGGGGTCGAAGTACCCCCTGCTCGGCGCGGTGAGGGCAACCTCCCAGGCCATCTCCTACGAGGCGGCGATGGGCCTCGCCATGGTCGCGGTGGTCATGTTCTCGGCAACCCAGGGCGAAGGGGGGACGCTGTCGCTGACCGAGATCGTCAATCGACAGTCGGGCACCTGGGGAGATGTCCTCCCTGCGCTGCAACCGGTGCTGCAATTCGTGCCCCGATGGAACATTTTCCCGCAGATCGTGGCGTTTCTGATCTTCTTCACCGCCATCGTGGCCGAGACCAACCGGGCGCCGTTCGACCTTGTCGAAGCCGAGCAGGAGATCGTCGGCTTCCACACCGAGTACTCGGGCATGAGGTTCGCCATGTTCTTCCTCGCCGAGTACATCAACATCTTCTCCATGTCGGCCATCGCCGCCACCCTCTTCCTCGGAGGCTGGAACGGCCCGACCTTCGACGATGCGCTCCCCGGTTTCATCTCGGCGATCCTGCCCACGGTCTACTTCCTGGCCAAGACGTACTTCATCATCTTCCTCTTCTTCTGGATCAGGGCCACCTTGCCCCGACTCCGCTATGACCAACTGATGCAGCTCGGCTGGAAGCGCCTGATCCCAGGTGCCCTGGGCTGGCTCGTGGTGTCCACCTTTGTCATCTCATTCCGCCAATTCGGCCCTCCCTGGAGCTAGCCATGGGTTTCATCAGAGAACTGATCAAAGGGCTGCGGGTGACCGGCGGGACGATGCTCCGAACTATTGCCGGCGATGAGCTGGTCACGATGCAGTACCCGAAGGAGTTCCGGGTCAAGCCACAACGGTTCCATGGCCGACACGTGCTCAACCGCTACCCGGACGGAATGGAGAAATGCATCGGCTGTCAACTCTGTGCCGGCGTCTGCCCGGCTCAATGCATCTATGTTCGGGGCCAGGACAACGATCCCGACAACCCGACATCGCCGGGAGAGCGATTCGGGTTTGTCTACGAGATCAACATGTTGCGCTGCATCTTCTGCGGGCTCTGCGTCGAAGCGTGCCCGACCGAGGCGATCACCATGAGCCATCTATTCGAGATCTCGACCACCAACCGCGACGACGCCATCTACACCAAAGAGACGTTGCTCATGGATGAGCAGGGCAAGGTGCCGCACATGTTCCCCGACGATGAGTTGGCCGACCTCCACGAGCTCGACGCCGCCGACGGCTGGCTCCGGGCGACGGCTCCGTCGGGTGTCGCCGCCTACGAAGGGCTGAAAATGTGGCGGGGCACACCCGGCCCTGCCGATTGGGACCCCGAGCCATCGCAGGAAGAGCGCGACCGAAGCACGAGGCCGCGCAAGGGCCAGGATGGTTGAGTCGATCCTCTTCGTCCTGATGGGGATCACCGCACTCGCCGGGGCGGTGACGGTGGTTGTTGCCCGCAACCCGGTCTATTCGGCGATGGGCCTTCTCGCCACCCTTTTCTCGGTCGCCGTGCTCTATGTGGTCCAACTCGCCCACTTCGTGGCCGCGGTCCAGGTCATCGTCTACGCCGGCGCGGTCATGACCTTGTTCCTCTTCGTGATCATGCTGGTCGGAGTCGACAAGGAGGAGAACCGGGACGAAACGTTGCCGTTGCAACGGATCTGGGTGGGCGCCCTCACCGGGCTGGTTGTGGTCTTTGCGGCAGTCATCACCGTTATCGGTGACTTCGAGTGGGTACCGGGGTCAGCGACAACGATCATCGACGAGACGACCAACGGGACGATTGAGAACGTCGCCGAGCCACTCTTCACCGACTGGGTCCTCGCCTTCGAGGCCACTGCGCTCCTGTTGACCATCGCCGCCGCAGGAGCCGTGGTTCTGGCCCAGTTCAAGAGGCAGCGGTCATGATCGTGCCCGTCGGTTGGTACATGGGGCTGGCTGCGGCGCTGTTTCTGATTGGCGCCCTCGGGATGCTGCTCCGTCGCAACGCCCTGGTGATGTTCATGTGCATCGAGCTGATGCTGAATGCGGTCAACCTCACCCTTATCTCGGCTGGACGCGCGATGAACGACATCAATGGCCAGGTTGCCGTCTTCTTCATCCTGGTCGTCGCAGCCGCCGAAGTCGTGGTGGGTCTCGCCATCATCGTCGCCATTTTCCGAAGAAGGACGACGGCGTCAGTCGACGAGCTGAGTGAGCTGAGAGGCTGATGATGATGCAGAGCATCATCATCAGCCGTTTTACGTTTTACGTCCTACGTTCTACGTACAACGTAAAACGTAAAACGTACAACGAGGAGATCAGCCACGGGCCAACGGAGTTGGCCCGTGGCTGATCTCCTCTGGCTGGTCATTGCGTTGCCCCTTGCCGGGGCGGTGTTTCTCCACTTCTTCGGGCGCTACCTCAAGGAGCCGCTGAGCGGGTGGCTGGCCTCGGCCGCCGTCGGTGGGTCGTTCGTGATTGCGGTGGCCGCCGCGGTTCCCTTCTTCCGGGGGACCGAGACCGGGATCGTCATCTCGCTTTGGGACTGGATGCCGGCGATAGGCGCCAGCTTCGAGCTGCTCTGGGACCCGCTGGCTGCTCTGATGACCCTGGTCGTCACCGGCGTCGGGTCGATGATCCACATCTTTGCCATCGGCTACATGCACGGTGACGAGCGCTTCCCCCGGTTCTTCACGTATCTCAACCTGTTCGTAGCCTCGATGCTGACCCTGGTCCTCGCCGGGAACTACGCCATGCTCTTCCTCGGCTGGGAACTGGTCGGTCTCTGCTCCTACCTGCTGGTCGGCTTCTGGTTCACCCGGCCCACGGCGGCTGCTGCGGCCAAGAAGGCGTTCGTGGTCAACCGCATCGGCGATGTCGGCTTCATGATCGGCCTAATGCTGGTTTTCGCGACCTTCGGGACGCTCGCCTTCGCCGGGATCTTCGAGCGGGCCGGTGCCGAGCTCAGCACCGGGATGGCAACGGCCATCGGGTTGCTCATACTGGTTGGCGCCATCGGCAAATCGGCACAGATTCCGCTCTATGTCTGGCTGCCAGACGCAATGGAGGGCCCAACCCCGGTCTCGGCCCTGATCCATGCCGCCACCATGGTCACGGCCGGCGTCTACGTCATCGCCCGCTCGGCGGCGATCTACGAGATTGCGCCTTTCGCGTCGACGGTGGTGGCCACCATCGGCGCCATAACCGCCATCTGGGCGGCGTCGATCGCCATGGCGCAGCGGGACATCAAAAAGGTCCTGGCCTATTCGACCATCTCCCAGCTGGGATACATGTTCCTCGCGGTCGGCGCCACGGCCTACGTCGCAGGGATCTTCCATCTCATGACACATGCGTTCTTCA
>CAZRID010000208.1:0-5915 GCA_964600055.1 uncultured Acidimicrobiaceae bacterium | reverse complement strand
GCCCTCTCTTCGGGGATGCGGGCCCGGCTGATGCTTGCCCGGGCCATTCTCCACGAGCCCAGGGTGTTGATCCTCGACGAGCCAACTGGCTCCATCGACCCGATCGGCGCCCATGAGTTTCTCGAGCTGATCATCAAGATCACTGTGGAGCAGGAGACAGCCACCCTGGTCAGCTCACACCGGCTAGAGGAGATCGAAGCCCTGCGTGACAATGTATTGCTCCTCGACCGAGGCCGAGTGGTCTTCTGGGGGAACCTCGATCATGTCAAGGCAGTAGCTGAGCACAAGATCTACGAGGTGTCTTGTACCGATCCTGACGCTGCCCGACGGGTTGCCGACACGTTGAGAGCCCGGACCGACTCCGGCGGGGAGGTCCTGCTTGAAGGCTCGTTGGTTGTCTTCCCAGCTCTAGACGGGTCACCGATCAACTTTGGGTGGATAGCAGAGCTGGGAAGTCAGGTGGAGAGCGTCTCGCTTCGCAAGCTGTCGATGCGGGAAACGATCTCTGCGCTTCTTACGGAGGGTCCTGATCAGTGAGCCGACTTTCGGCCCGTGCCCTTCGTGGGCGACAGATTGCCCGAGCCTTTTTCGACATGGGCTTCTTGACGGCAGTCAACTATCCACTGGACTTTGCTATGTCTGCCGTTCGGCCCCTTATCCCAGTTGTGACGTTCTTCTTCGTTGCCCAGTTGGTAACAAACGGTCCATCCGTAGGGGGTGACTACTACTCATTCGTCATTATTGGAGTTCTCGTCACCGAGGCCCTCACCGGAGCGCTCGCTGGCTTTACTCATGAAGTGCAATCTGCGGTACAGCAGGGAAGGTTCGAGATGCTACTGGTCGAGCCGGTACCGTGGCGCTTGCTCCCGTTCGGACTTGCGGGGTGGCCGGTGATTAGTCGCGCCATCTTTGCCGGGGTCGCCGCGATTGTTGCGATAGTTCTGGGAGCTGACTACCAGTGGTCGGCATTGCCGGTGTCGTTAGCGTTGTTTGGGCTGGCTCTTGGAGCAAGTCTCGCAATCGGTGTGCTCTCCGGCGCCATCGGCGTCCTGAGCAAGCGGTCCGATCCTGTGCTCACCTTGTACACCCTCGTGGCGGGGATCCTCTCTGGAGTAGCGTTTCCGATCGAGCTCCTCCCGGCGCCCCTGCGAGCTTTGTCGTGGCTTGTTCCTCACACCTATGTCATCAGTGGGATGCGAAAGGTGTTGCTTCCGGAAGGAAGTGGTGTGCCCGGTCCAACCGTTCTCCAGGCGGTATTCGGTTTGAGCTTGTTCAACTTGATCGCATTTCCCATTGTGATGTGGCTCTTCGGGCGGATCATGGAAGCGGGCCGAAAGACGGGGGTCCTGAGCGGATATTGAACCCAAACCGATTCGGACTACGACTCGAATTAGCGGATCCATGCGATAGAGAAATTGGTTCTCGGTGGACTGAGTGATCCGCTTGACCAACTCTTAGACGTGCTTCCCAAGTTGGCGGAACGGCTCGGCCTCCCCGAGGTCCCCTCGTGCCGATGGCTAAGGGCGATGGTCGCACAGATCGGCGCCCGTACCGGGACTTGTCCGGGGACGCCGAAAGGAAACGGGCGAGGGGTATGGCGTCGGGAGATCGAGGGCTTCGGTTGGACTTTTCGTATAGAAACCTGACCAGTCCAATCCCGGCCTTAACGAAGCAGGAGCGTTCGATTTCGCGGACCGGACTTCGAGTTGCTGACTAAGGCGTTGAAATTGGCTCAGTGTCCGTGAGCCAACCAGCAAATGCTTGAATAGTTGTATGGCACAAGGCGATTCGACAAAGCTGTCGGTTCTGTTCGTTGCGGCAATGGGTGGGCTCGGGGGTCCGGTCAAGCGGCTCGCCACGCTGCTTGCGAACCTCCCAGACGTACATCGAGTTCTGATCAAGCCGTACAGTGAACTTCTCGACAAGCGCATTCACGAGTCGGGATCAGTCGACGAGCATATTCAGATGCGCCGAACGGCACGGAGGAGCTACGTTGGGTCGCTCCTATTGATGGCGAAGGTCTTTGCCAGAGCCGCCAGCCGTAAGCAACCAGTCGATGTGATCCATGCCAATGGCATTGTGGAATTCGCGCTGAGCTGGCCGGCTGCCCTGCTGCTCAGGAAGCCGGTCGTTACCTGGGTAGGCAATTACGAATGGCCGGTATTGGTGAAGCGTTTCAACTGGGTTTTCCGGGGCGTTTCGTCGAGAACCCGATGGAATGCCGTCTCCGCAACCGCAGCTGACGTCATAGCCGACTGTGGCTTGGCAACAAGATCCGCCGTGAAGGTCGTCACCAACATCGTCGATCCCGCGGACGTGGCACCGACAGGAAGGGTATTTATCAATCCGGATCCGAGTCGGCTAAGGGTCGGGTACCTCCAGGTCGCTAAATGGGTGAAGGGCTTCGACATGCTTCCGAAGGTGATCGCAGAACTGAGCGATGTCCACAACCGCGCACAGTTTTTGATCTACGGGACACGCGGTTACGGGCCGGTTTGGGACGAGCTGGCGACCATGCCGCCGGGGGTCGTTGAGATGCGACCGAAGACGGCCGACGTCGGCGACATCTACGCGGAATGCGACATTGTTTTCAGCCCTTCCCGCCGCGAGTCCTTTAACCGAGTCGTGGCCGAAGCGCTCACCACAGGTACCCCGGTCGTGGCGTCTGACCTCGAACCTGTGCGCGAAGTGGTCGGAGAGGCCGGCCTCTTGTTTCCTGTCGACGATGTGTCCGCCGCCGCAGGATGCCTTCGGCGATTGATCGAAGATGAAGATCTTCGAACCTTTCTGAGCAATGCTGGGACGGTTCGATCGAAGGCTTGGCTCCCCGGGCCAGTTGCCGAGGAGTTCAAGTCCCAATATCTCAGCTTGGCCAAGCCACGCCCTTCTCGCCGAGACGTTGGCCGACCTTCTGGCCGGTCGGGCGCCGAGCACTCGCCCTCTCGGTGACTCTGTCCGGCGACGTGTCGTGGGTATCTGAAGCACATGTTCCGCGGTCTACTCTCGTATGTCCGAGAGCTTCGGGAATGGGAAGAAGGTCAGAGAGTTGCGATACGGGGCAGACGCGGCCACGAAGGTTGAAGAACGCCTCGCGCATCTGCCCACCGGCAGCGACGACGGTGGCGTAGGTTCCGCTGGCTCTCAGGGAGCGCTGGCCTATCCTCGTTCTTCACAAGGGACGCTCGGCCGTGATCCGGTTCGTGGGCAGCAGTTGACGGGAGCATTGAGCCTTCATTACTCGTTGAGGTGCTGCCGCTTTTCGTCTCTGGGGACTCAACTCCAAGATCCACCAGCCCATCGATGGATTAGAACTCCCCCCTGCGTGATCTCAATCACGCTGGTCGGTTTTATCTCTGCTAGGTCGAAGTCGGCCGGAACCAAACCGCAATCCTCGTAGACGTTGTAGGACGAACCGCTGTTTCCAAGTTCGGCGTAGGTGACACCGCTGAATTGGCACGATCGATAGAAAACTGGGAGGAACTGCTGTGATTTGTGTCCTGCGACGTTCAGCCGGCTATTGCTACGAATTCCCTGAAACACCAGCGACGTTGCATCTCGGGACACGGCTGTCTGCTTCAATGCCCATTCGGCGTCGGTAATAACGGCGTTCCGATAGAGGTAGTTATTCGAATACGCGCCGTGGTCAATGCCAGCCGTACCAACGCGGTAGGCAATGAAATCGTCAATGACATGTAATTCCGGGTTGTTTTGCCACGTGAAGATGCCCGTTGACTCGTTGTTGTGTGCAACACAACCGCGAAACTCCCAAACAGCTGCACTCTTCTCTGGCCAATGGAACCCCGACGTTTGTGGCCAGCCCTGGACAGCTACTGCTGTGCAGTCAACACAGCGGTTTCCGGAGCCGCGACCCAACCTGAAGGCCGCTGTTCGTTTGACCTCCTGGGGAGTCACGAGAGCAGCCAGGCAGTGCTGCCAGACCGTGTCGTGAGTGTCACTCGAGGTGTCACCGCTGCCGGACGGAGGATCCCACCAATATGCCCCGCCGGATGTGTTGAAGGCAACGCAATCGAGAAATGTGATGCCGTGGGAGGCGTGTGGCACGAAGGCATGGAAGCGCCCGTTCTCGACCACGACTCCCTCGACAATCGACCCGCGGCTGGTGTTCCCGTTGAGGTGAAAATGAATTGGGTAAAAGGCAAGCTTCCCAGATACGCCGGAGTTTGTTACTGCGATGTGCTTCAAGACTTGGCGACCCGCGCCCATGTGAAACATGATGCGCGAGACGTTATCGATCGTTATTGAGCGGGTCAGATTGAACTGTTCGGCTGCGATGGTTCGACCGTCAGCGAGATTCACGACTCCCGGGGATCCGCTGTAGAAGTCGGACAGGCCGTAGCGCCCCGCTTCTACGGGCGAGGTGAAGACTCGGTCGCCCGCCTGCCATCCGCTTGCACCCACTCCACGTACCCATCCCGATTTCGGGATGCCTCGTAGATCAAGTTGGCCTCCGTTCCGGACCTCAATCTGATAGCCATTTCCACGAAGGGTGAATGTGTCGACGCTGGTAAGGACGCCCTCGACCACCAGATCGCCTCGAAGTTCGATATCTCCGACGATTGTTGCGACGGTGCCTACAAGGATCGTTGTGGGCCCCAGTACCCCGGAGAGTTCGGAAGTGCCAATAGCCACCTGTGGTGCCGAGGAAGTCGTGCTCGCCTGGGCAGTTGGGGTTGCAGCAGTCGTGGGCGGGACCGTGGTGGAGCGGCTAGTCGTTTGGGTGGAAGCCCCAGTCGTGTCGGCTGCGTGGTCGGCATGATCCATGGAGGTAGAGGGATTGCCGACAAGGGAGGTCGTGGTCGACGACCGAGGCGGTTGCGTTGTGGCTACCCGTGACGAAGCGGCAATTGAATGGGCCTCAGGATGTCCACCTTGCGTGACCGTTGCCCCCACAGCCGTGCCAACGGCTCCGAGTACAGAGATACCGGCCAATCGACGCAGAATTTCTCTGCGAGTGAGTTTCTTCATATGTTCCCCCAGGGCTGAGAACGGCCACCCTGGCACCGACGGTGCTGACTCCGGGCCGGAGGCTACCCGGTGTTGATCCCTACGTCATCGGCGACGCGAGGGGTCCCTTTGAGGGATACGACGTCAGAACGTCAGAAAACTCGGGCAAGGGCCAGTCAATCACTGGTTTTTCGAGCCACAGGCCTACGACCTCAGCCCTCTGCATCCATAACCCGATTCCTGTCAAGTGGTGACAGCGATGATCCGCTCGGCAGGCACAACCCTCGTTCCAACAGGTTCTCGCTGACGTTGCCACCGACGATGTCACATGTTCGATAGAGCCGTTGGAGTTGCATCGGTTTCCAAACCGGACGGGATTCGATGTCGAGGCTTTCGAGATGGAGCCGCACCTCCTCGTTGCCTGCGGCGGCCGGGGTCGATTGTTAGCGCGGTCAACCAGAAGGTGGAGCGACAGCCCGGAGCCTCGGGCGTAAATTCGATCTCGTCGATGCCCTCGAATGCGTTCCGGTAGGCGAAGTTGCGGGCACGGCGGACATCGACCTTTCGCCTGAGGTCAGCCAGTTGGGCGCGGCCGCTGGAGGGGAGGAGGTTGCTGAGCCGGTAGTTGCGGCCCAGCTCCGAGTGCTCGTGGTGAGGGGTCGGGTCCTGGGCCTGGGAGGCGAGGAGAGGAGGTTCTATCGGGCCGGGTCATCTGTCCAGGGCACAAACACTGTTCTTCTGAGGGATGTACAGTCTTACGATCGGACGTTCGGAGTGGAGAAAGTGTCTGTGCCTGCTGTTCGCGTCGACACCGCCACGGGTGTTGAAGAGCGACTTGTGCATGTGTCCACTCCGCGGGGGCAGCTCTACAGCTGGACAGCTCGTCCACTGCGAGCTCGCACCTGCGTAGTGATTTGTAGCTCTATTTTTGGCGACTTCACAGCGAACTA
>CAZRID010000207.1:0-5924 GCA_964600055.1 uncultured Acidimicrobiaceae bacterium | reverse complement strand
TCGCTGCAGGGTGGTGTACACCTGCCCCACATTCAGCGGCCACACCTCTCCCGTCCTCGCCTCAAACTCTTGTTGCAGCCTCAAGCCAAACTTCGGGCCCTCGGTCAACAAAGCCAACAACGCGTGGCGGACACTCACGACCGATTTCGCTCTATCATACCGAGTAGTATACTCAGTATGCCCTCGGCCGTCAACTTGCGTACGACCGGGTTGATCTCACCCTCGGGGGCGTGAGTCAGCGCTAGGTGGCGCGATGACGAAGCGCGACAAATACGGGAGACCCCGGCTGAGGTGCCGGTCGGTGCCGCTCACAGGAGTGGCATGGACCCGTACCAGCCCCTCGTCGTCCCCAACCATCGGCCTATCGACTTCCGGTTCCATGGCTCCTCCGCTTCGTACGTCGTAAGGTGCAGCGCCGTAAGGTAGCCCATACGACGTAAGGCTGTCAAGTGCCTGGGTCAGACTTACCTTGTACGTTAGAATGAGAAAAGAGATGGCCACCCAAACCGCACCACGATCAGAGCCCCGGGTTCCCCTGAGCAAGGAGAGGGTGCTGGGCGCCGCCATCGGTCTTGCCGATCGAGACGGCATCGAGTCACTCACCATGCGCAATCTCGCCCAAGAGCTCGGCGTGGAAGCGATGTCGCTCTATTACCACGTGGCCAACAAGGAGGCGGTTCTGGACGGGGCGGTCGAAGTCATCCTGAACGAGATCGAGGAAGCTGTCGGCGGTTCCGACAGGCTTTCCGCCAAAGACGACTGGAAGACGGCAATGCGGATGAGGATTCTCACGGCTCGGGAGGTTCTCCTGCTCCACCCCTGGGCACCTGGCGTGATCGAGTCGCGAACCGGCATCGGCCCGGCGACAATGCGATACTTCGACGCCCTACTCGGGCTCTTTCGAGAGGGAGGCTTCTCGTACGACCACGCCCATCACGCCATGCACGCCCTGGGCAGTCGTGCCCTGGGATTCGCTCAGGAGTTGTTCGAGCCAGACGATGACGCTGCCGGCGAGGAGGATGGCACGGTCATGCTCGAGCAGATGGCAGACCAGTTCCCGTACCTCGTCGGCATGATGATGGAGGTCGGCCACGACGACCCCGACTCCACACTGGGCTGGTGCGACGACCAGTTTGAGTTCGAGTTCGGTCTCGATCTGATCCTCGATGGTCTCGACAGACTCCGCCAAGAGACCTGACATCGCCGCATGCCCTGGGCACCACTAGCGTCCCTCCGCCTATGAAGTTCAGGATCGTTCCGAGCAGCCGGGTGAGGACGGCCGATGGCCCTTGCAGAACCCTCATCCTGGCGCTGTGCACTTTGACATTGAGGAGGGAGAGGGCAAACCCAGCCGGTGGAACACCCTCCGCGCCAAGAGAGTGTTGGAATGGTACGAGCATGGCCCTGTCCGATAGGGCTTCGAGCCATCGGTTGACTTGAACATCCACCACCTCGACCGCGCCCGGGCCCGCCGTTTGGCGTTACGGGCGCAAATGCTCGACGCGCAACGCCCGACCGACCTGATGGCAGTGGTCGAGCAGCTGACGCTCCTGCAGATCGACCCGACGGCGCCATCGCCCCGAGCGCCGACCTGGTCGCCTGGAGCCGCCTGGGGTCGACGTACCGGCCCGAGCACCTCCAGCGAGCTGTGGAGGAGGACCGGTCCCTCTACGAGCACAACGCCCTGGTCCGGCCGATGAGTGACCTGGGGCTCCACCTCGCGGGCATGGCCTCCTGGCCAAGCAGTGCGGGGCCGCGAGAATGGCTCCGGATCAACGACCGTTTCCGGCGCGACATCATCGATCTTCTCGCCGCCTCCGGTCCGCTGCAGTCCCGCGACATCCCGGACACCTCAGTGGTGCCCTGGCAGTCGACGGGGTGGACCAACGATCGCAACGTCACCCAGATGCTGGAGTTCCTGATGATGCGGGGCGAGATCGCGATCGCAGGCCGACGTGGAAGGCAACGACTCTGGAACCTCGCCGAACGCGTCTATCCGACCGACGTCACCGTGGTTCCCATGGAGGAGGCGCGCCGGCTCCGCGATGAGAGACGCCTTCGGGCGCTGGGTATCGCCCGTGAGAAGGCGACCGCTCAGCCCATCGAGCCGTGGCACGTTGGGGAAACGGGCGAGCCGGCGATCGTGGAAGGCCTCCCAGGGACGTGGCGCGTCGACCCCGAGGCTCTGGGCCAACCATTCGTGGGGCGAACCGCGTTGCTGTCGCCGTTCGACAGATTGATCCACGACCGGGCGCGGACCCAGGAGCTGTTTGAGTTCGAGTACACGCTGGAGATGTACAAACCGCAGGCACAACGCCGCTGGGGATACTTCGCCCTACCGGTGCTGCACGATGATCGGCTGGTCGGCAAGCTCGACGCCAAGGCCGACACCAAAAGCGGCACCCTCCAGGTGAACGCCCTCCACGAGGATGTGCCGTTCGATCGGCCGACCGCCAGGGCAGTGCGCGCCGAGGTCGAAGCGCTGGCCGCCTGGCTCGGGCTGGAGGTCGCCGGCCTCTGAGCCGGAGTGGGTCACCAGCCGGCTAGGAACGGAGTTCCGGGTTAGCGGACAGGCTCTGTCCTCATTGAGCGCTTACGTGCGACGCCATGATTGTTGTGGAGTGGTTGTTGGATTCCAACCCGTCGATTGGTTGGCTGGTGATGCAGGACCTGATAGATGAGCCTGACGATGTTGTCGCCGCCGAGCGGTCGAAGGTCGCCTCGGAAGGATGGGTCGCCCTCCAGGGGGAAGTTGGTCAGTGGGGTGGCGGCACCAACTTTTCCAAGTGGACCTCCACCACGAACACGTTGTCGCTGTTGCGGAACCTGGGGCTGGACCCGGCAAGTGACGAAGCCCCGGAGCGCCGTCGATCTGGTCAGTGACAACAGCAGGTGGGAGCATGTGGGAGCATGACGGCCAGCCATCCTTCTCGGGAGAGGTCGAGCCCTGCATCAACGGACTGGCCCTAGAGCTCGGTGCCTACTTCGGCCAGGAGCAAAAGGACCTGGTCGACCGGCTTCTTGGGGAGCAACTGAGCGACGGCCGGCCCCTTCTTGTGTCTCGTCATTTCGCGTCGTTACCCCTTACTTGGCGCCCTCTCGCGCGATGGACGCCCTATGGACATCGCTCCGGTGGGTCCGGTCCCAAGGGGACGATTGTTACGCAACTGAGGAAGCGGACGCAGCCAAGTTGACCGCCGTGATCGCATAGTTCGCCGCGTGGCCGGAAGAAGGCGCTCGTCAACGAGTAGTTTCGTTCTCAGCAGTGAATGGAGGCCCGATGAAACGAACGCACATGATATTCGGCCTTCTCATCCTCGCCCTCGTTCTCAGCGCTTGCGCGGCGGGAGTCAATCCGGAGGTCGGTGTGGCCGCGGAGGGAGGTGATGTCGCCGGGTTCTGGCTCGGTCTGTGGCACGGCATCATCGCCCCCATAACCTTTGTCGTCTCCTTGTTCACTGACGACGTGAACATCTACGAGGTGCACAACAGCGGCAACTGGTACGACTTCGGGTTCGTGATCGGTGCCGGGATCCTCTTCGGGGGTGGATTCCTCGGCGGGAGACGCTGAATGGCGGGTGGGCGCCCTTCACCTGCCACGATTGAGGATGTTGTCCACTAGTCCGGCCAGGAACGCTCTGCTCTTCGGATCGACCACCATGTCGGGCCGGGAGAGTCGCCCGACACTACTGATAGGGACTCAGGGTGACCGGAGATCAAAGGAAGCCCACTGATGCGGCCGGCTCATTGATAGTCGGAGCTCGCTCCAGCGCGAGGTGAACGGAGATCGTCCTCGCACGCCTTCGGCTCATCGCTAGGGACAGCCTGGCCTCAGACGGTGATCACGAGCTTGCCCAAGACGTGACCCTCACCCAGGTAGCGCAACGCTTCGCCAGTTTTCTCGAGGGGATAGGTGTTCTCGATTACCGACGCAACTTCGCCGGACTCAAGAAGACCTGCCAGGAACTCCAGATCCTGCTGCCTCATCTGAGCGTTCAACCAGGTCATGCTCTGACTGCCAAAGGAGGATGCCAGTTTGCGATAGACCAATCTCCGAACGGGTCCCAGCCAGCGATGCTTTGGCCCGGTGATGGTTACGTTGATTCCCTCCGAAGTGAGCACGCGCCTGGTTTCCGACCATGGCCGGTTCCCGACGTTGTCGAAAAGCAGGTCGTAGGCACGCTCTGTTTCGACGAAGTCGTCATGGGTGTAGTCGATGACGTGATCGGCGCCGATGGAACGGACCATGTCTAACTTGGCGGTGCTACAGACCGCGGTGACGTAAGCGCCAAGCGACTTGGCGATCTGGACCGCGAAGGTACCGACTCCGCCGGACGCCCCATTGATGAGAACCCTCTGACCCGACTTGAGACCTCCAACATCGCGGAGACCTTCGAGGGCCGTGAGACCTGCCAAGGGTGCAGCAGCGGCCTGTTCGAACGTCACGTTGTCAGGCTTCGAGGCAAGTCTCTGCTCCCTCGCGCACACAAACTCGGCAAACGCACCGCTTCCAATGAAGCCGAACACCTCGTCGCCCGGCCCGAACTGGGTCACGCTCTTGCCGACGGTCTCGACGACGCCAGCGACATCGGCTCCCGGGATGGGATTCTTGGGGACTCGCAGCCCTGCCTGCGTCCGCGCCAGGTATGGAGTCCCCGTGGTCATGTGCCAGTCGTACATGTTCAGGGAGGACGCTCGCACCTGAATGCCCACCTGGTCGTCTCCGGGCTCCGGCCTGACCACCTCTCTCAGTTCGAGAACGTCGGGAAGTCCGTACCTGTCCTGAACGATCGCCCTCATCTTCTTCTCGGTCGGCGCGGTGTGCGCTCCCACTCGGTTCGTCGATCCCACTTCCAACTCCTCGTCGTCTTGTCGATAGAATTCGTACGTTGTAAGTGAAGATACTCGTACGCAGTAAGGCTGTCAAGACACCTTCTGAGCACGACCCCATCTGCAGCCGGCCTGCCTCACCGATCTCGGAGTGACCGAGGACCTGCTCACCGGATTACCGACCATGACAGCTGCCGAGGTGAAGCGGGTTGCCGGTTGGTCGGACCAACCTCAGGCGGGCGGGGGGACCCTCCGAGGCCCATCGCCCCCATATGCCGAGTGGGACTGCCTCGAAGTAGGTTCCTCACATAGTGAAGGGCGTTGTAGTACTGGTCGTCCTGGCGGTTGCTCTGGTGCTAGCTCTGGTGTTCGCGTTTCGCGGGACGGCATACCACGGCGTTCCGACCACGACACCCGAGCAGGCCTTCTGTGATCAAGCAGTGCCGCTCCTCTCCCAGGAACATGACATGGCGCGGGAGCCAGAAACAGCGGCACGCAATCAGATGGACGAGCTGGCTCGGGTGGCCGAGATACTGCCCGAGGACCAAGAGGAACCGTTGTTGGTCTTGATCGACGGCCTGACCACGCAGCTCCGCCTGTTTGAACAGGGTCGAGCCGAGGACGGCTGGGATAGTTTCGATGTCGTCGAATACGTTGGGTCGTTATGCGATCGAGACGACCTCACCTGGTGGATGGTTGTCCCGTAGGAACGCCCTGGGCTCGCGAGGCCCTCGAAGTCTGAGCCACTCTGGCACTTGCGATGGTGCCAGTTGTGTGCCATAGTGGCGCCATGGATCTCTCACTGTACTTGGACCGCCTCCGCTATGAGCTTGCGATAGCCGCCGACGCCGGTGGTGACGATGCCCGAGCGCTGGCTGAGCGGCTCACCGCGCCACTCGAGTCGGCCGCCCGGCTCGTCCTGCTCGAAGTGTTGTCGGCGGCCGCGGACGAAATCACCCGGGAATTGGCGCCGGGCGCGGTCGAGGTCCGTCTGCGCGGTGGTGATCCAGACTTCGTAGTGACGCCACCGCCGGGTGATGACATGTTCGAGGACGTGGCTGCGGACCAACGCCGGCCTGGGCCCAGCGGCGCAT
>CAZRID010000206.1:0-5933 GCA_964600055.1 uncultured Acidimicrobiaceae bacterium | reverse complement strand
GTGATGTAGCGGCTCCCTTTCATCGCGTACCTGAAGCCCTCGGGGGCCTTCTTCCGCCACGAGGCGATCACCGACTCGGAGGGCAACCGGTAGAAGCTGTAGTTCACCTCCACCACGGAGAAACGTTCCGCGTAGTGGTCGAACCAGCGGCTGCGGGGCAGGTCCTCGGGATAGAAGAGTCCGTCCCAGGGGTCGTACGACCACCCACTGGTACCCAACTCGACCCGAGGCATTTCACCCAACGGGCTCGGCGAGGCCCAGCTCCTGGGAGCGTCTCACCCAGCGCATGAGGTCACTCGGCGTGATGATTCCGAGGATGGAATCGCCGTCGACGACGAGTACCCGGTCTTGGTCCTCCTCGCGGAGCCGCTCCATGACCACATCCATCGTGGTATCCGCCTCCACGGTGCAGGTCTCGTCGATGCTCGTGGCCACGGACCAGGCCTGACGGACGTTCCACTGGTCGCGGGGGATCTGACGGACCGCATTGATGGTGAGCAGAGCCGGACGGTCGAGGTCGGCGATAGGGAAGGCGGCGTGGTCGTAGCGGAGGAAGTACTCCTCGACAACCTCGCGAATGGTGATGTCTGCTGGGATCGTGACCGGATTCGGCGACATCAGGTCGATCGCCTTCACCTCCTGGAGCACCTGGCGGAGCAGCGCGTCGTAACCCGTCATCGAGGCTGCCTGGAACAAGAACCAGCCGATGGCCGCCATCCACAGCCCGCTCAGGTCACCAGCGAACACGACGAGGATCCCAAGCCCGATCAGCACCGAAGCCAAGCCCTTGCCCGCTGCGGCCGCCTTGCGGGTTGCGCTGGTAAGACTCCCGGAGGTCTTCCACAGGATCGAGCGGAGCACCCGGCCTCCGTCGAGAGGCATTCCAGGGGCGAGGTTGAAGATCCCCAGGAAGAGGTTCAGCCAGGCGATATAGCCGATAGCGAAGTGAATCGGTGCCGCCACCACATCCGGGAGCCACTGCAATGCCACCCAGAGCAACCCGGCGATACCGAAGCTGGTGAGCGGGCCGACGATCGCAATGAGGAACTCATCACGTGGTCGGCTCGCCTCCATACGCGTCTTGGTCACTCCTCCGAAGAGGAAGAGTGTGATGTCTTCGACGGGGATTCCAAGTCGTCGTGCCATCACCGAGTGGCTCAGCTCGTGGGCCAGCACCGACGCGAAGAAGACGATCACCGACCCTGCTGAGAGGAGGACGTTGGCCAACAGGTCCAGGTCGGCGAATTGAGCCTCGAACTGCACGTAGAACGACCATCCGAAGAGGAGGGCGATGAACAGCCATGAGACGTCGATACGCACTTCGACGCCGAAGAACCTGCCTAGGGAGATCGAATTGGCAGTCATCATTGACACCGCCCCGCATCTGGGATCGTCGGTCTCGAAGCCTGATCAGCTGACAGAACCGGCCTCTTCCCCAGACTCTGCACAAACCTGCGGCCCGCGAATAGGGCCAGAAGCCACATCGCAAGATCCCAGAAACCGAACTGACAGCCCGTGGACACCGGGGGAGCTCCTAGTCCACCACAGGGGCCATTGTGACCTCGTAGTCGGCGCGCATCCCGTTGAAGGACGCAACGCAACGGGAAGTCCACCATTAAGACGGTCCATACCCGCTTGACACTCGCAGGCCCGATGTAGCCGTACAGGGTCCTCAACAAACGCGTCGTCTCCACCCACCATGATGAGGGTATTGCGAGGACGAACACGGACGTCTGCCTCAGGGACGATGAAGTATCCCGGCAGTCGCTTGCCCTCGAAATGGGATCCTGACCGCCTTGATCGGTGGTGTTGCGACGGCGCCAACAAGACCCGCGGCTAGTCCGCCGACTGCCGGATCCACGAGCCATTCCCTCTTACGATCATGTTTCTTCTGGAACGGTCGTCAATGCCTGTCGCAACTCGATCGCGGCGACAGCCCTTCCTTGAGGGTGTTTCCGTATCCACGATCCGGACACGAAGATGTCGGCGCCGACCCGTCTTGCTCTGGCGATCGTCGTGGGGTTCAGTCCACCGTCGACTTCGATCGGAATATCGATCCCTCGGTGGTCGAGGAGACTGCGGGCCTCGGTGATCTTGGTTTCGACTTCGTGTCGATAGGCCTGGCCGGCTGCACCGGGCTCAACGATCATGATCAGCAGTTGGTCGATCGCTGAGATCCATGGCTCTGCGACGCGGATCGGCGTCCCGGGACTCAAGGCGACACCGGCCCCAACCCCCAAGCTCCTCATCGTGGACACATCGGATAGGACGTCACGGGACGCCTCATCGTGAATAATGACCATCTGGCAACCGGATTCGACCATCGACTGGATGTGTCGGCTGGGGTTGGCCACCATGAGATGAGCTTCGAATGGCAGATCCACGACTGCACGACAGGCTTCGACGACCGCGGCACCGAACGAGATCTCGGGCACGAAGGACCCGTCCATTATGTCCCATTGGATGCCATCGACACCGGCCTCGGCCAGGGCGGAGACCTCATCCCCGAGACGTGCGCAGTCGGCCCCCAGCACGGAAGCAAGGATGCGCGGTTCTCTCAGTCCTCGCCGCCTTCCCAGCTCATGAGGCCGTGGCGCGCAGCATCCAGGCGGTCTTCTCGTGGACCTCGAGCCGTTCGGTGGCCAGGTCGGCGGTGGCGAATTCTTCCCCCGCCTCGGCCGTGCTCACGAGATCGCGGGCGGTGCGGATCACCGCTTCGTGTCCCTCGACCAGACGGCGGACCATGTCGAGCGCCTCGGGCGTGCCCTCCTCCTCTTCGGGGATGGTGGTGAGCTTGGCGAACTCGCGGTAACTGCCCGGCGTCAGGTAGCCGAGGGCTCGGATCCTCTCGGCGATCTGGTCGACCGCGTCACGGAGCTCGATGTCTTGCTCTTCGAACATGAGGTGAAGGCTGCGGAACATCGGGCCGGTCACGTTCCAGTGGTAGCCGTGCGTCTTCAGATAGAACGTGTAGGTGTCCGCCAGTAGCCGGGATAGGCCTTCGGCGATCTCCTTGCGTTCGGTTTCCGGAATCCCGGTGTCGATTTCCATTGACAGTTCTCCTTTCATGGCTTCAGGTCGGTCTTTGCAGACCTGTTCGTACCGGCTCAGCCAAGGTGTTGGGGTTTGGCGATGATTTGCCCGCCGTGGCCCTCGAGGATCCGTTTCACTTCGTCGGGGTGACCATGCTGGTCGACGACCACCATCACCTGGCCCGGCTGGAGTGGGGTCCGTTCCCAATCCCACTCCTCTTCCATGATGTGCTCCTCGGCCTTGATTCCGAGATAGGCACCCCAGAATCCACCGGCGAGGGCGCCGGTGACTCCCCCGGCGGCAAGGATCCCGGCCACACCGAGGGTCCCGACACCGGGGACGATCAGCGCCAGTGCGGTCATCCCGGCGATGGCACCGATCGGCGCGCCGATGACGATCCCCCGCTCCATACCGTGAGCCGTCTCAGCCTCGACATCCTCTTCGAACACGTAGGTGTCCGACTCGTGAACGGCGACACCGAGATGCTCGTCGGCCAGCCCGGAGCGTCTCAGGTCCTCGACGGCTGCTTCGGCCATGGTCCGGTCCTCGAAGATCGCCCCCAACTGGGGCTCGTGGGTCGTGTCGCTCCCGGCTTCGCTCATGTCCTCAACCCGGTTGCCATCGGTCTCATCAGTCGCCGAGCCCTCGGTGGAGGTCGATCGACAGCCAGGCGGTGGGGGCAAGCACAGCGGCGAGCTCGCCAACGCTCAGGGCATCGACCCGATCACGTGTCTCGTCGGCACTGATGTGGGCACAGCCACCGACCTGTGAGGTCAGCTGACACACGTTGATGTGACTACGTGCTGTCTCATACACCATCTCCCGGAGCGTGTCCGGGTCCAGCGCCCTGAGGGACTCCTCCACTTCGGCCAGTGTTGTGACGGTCATGATCTAGCTCCTGTCAGACGTATCCGAATATGCGGCACTCTCGTGGTTGAAGCCAGGGTCTTCTGTCCCTTATCGGTGGGATCCGATGGCTTGAAACTCGGCGATGACCGGGGCATGGTCGCTGGGTTTGCCCTCTCCGGCGGTGGGGCGGCGTTCGTTGCGATCGACACGTACTGCGGTGCTTAGTTCGGCAACAGGACGGGTGGCGAGGATGAGGTCGATACGCAGACCCCAGCCCCGATGAAAGGCGCCGGCACGATAATCCCACCAGGTGTGGATGCCGGACTGCTCCGTGTGCATTCGGAGCAGATCAACCAGCCCCCAATCGAACAAGGTTCGGATCCGGGCCCGCTCCGCCTCGCTTACATGGATCCGCCCTGTCCATACTGCAGGGTCGTGGACGTCACGGTCCTCGGGAGCGACATTGAAGTCACCGGCGACGATCAACGGAGTCCTCGGGTCGTGGGTGGATTCGAGCCAGGCTGTGAAAGCGTCCAGCCATTCCAGCTTGGCCCGATAGGCGGGATCGTCCAGGTTCCGTCCATTGACCACGTAGACACTTACGACGCGGATGCCGCCCACCGTGGCGACCACCACTCTGGCTTGATCCGGCATTGGATCCCCGACGAATCCCGGCTCGGCTGCCTGAGCGGACTGCCTGGAGAGAATGGCCACCCCTGCAGATCCGCCCAGACCATGACCAACGACGTGGTATCCGGCCTGATCCAAGGGGAGAGACGGAAAGTCGAGATCCGAGACTTTGGTCTCTTGGAGACAGACGATGTCGGGATTCTCCCGCTCCAACAGGGCGAGAAGACGAGGCAGTCGACTCCGCAACGAATTGACGTTCCATGTGATGACTCTCACCGACCCGATACTGCTACATCAAAGGTCTCGGACACCCCATCCGGCACCGATCCCAACATGTGACTGGTGTAGGGGGCAGGTCGTGCCTTTCGACCCTGTTCCCTTCCCGGTGACGGTCATAGGGTCGGTTGCAGGAGGTGAATGATGGGTTGTTGTTGGCAATGGCATCACGGGCCCTGGTGTGGGGGGCCGCCCTGGTGGTACGAGCAGACTCCGATCCGACCACCCGTAACACGAAGGCGACGTCGCCGCGAGGACTTAGAGGATTACCTGGATTATCTGGAAGAGGAGCTGAAGCGGGTACGAGAGGAGCTGAAGGAGGCTGAGGCCACCCGGTAGCAAGTTTCCCCCGCCACGAGGTCGCACATGGGTTCAGATGTGAGCAGTGCTAGCGAGACCGGCGCCGATGCCACCGCACCCGCCCCACCGGCGAGGAAGGCGGAAGCCTCAGCGATACGGCCTCTGAACGACGTGATCTGGGAGATCCCCAAACACGGTGGGATGCGGGTCCCGGGGTGGATCTTCGCCTCGGAAGAACTGTTGGTGAAGGCCGAGGAGGACCGAGCGGTGCTCCAGGTGGAGAACGTGGCTCACCTTCCCGGCATCGTGCGGGCGTCGATGGCCATGCCCGACATCCATTGGGGTTACGGCTTTCCCATCGGCGGAGTGGCCGCCACCGACGTGGAGGATGGAGGTGTGGTTTCGCCGGGTGGGGTCGGCTTCGACATCTGCTGTGGGGTCCGTCTCCTCAGCTCAGGTTTCACGTTGGCGGACTTCGAGGCTCACCGGGAGCAGGTCATGGCGGAACTCGCCGGTCGTATTCCGCGGGGTCTGGGGAAGGGGGCCATCGCTGGACGAGAACTGCTCGGAGAGGTGCTGGAACGCGGGGTCCCCGCCGTCTTGGACGCCGGCTATGGAACCGAGGCGGATCTAGAGCGTTGTGAGGAGCGAGGCACGTCGGCGGGGGCCGATCCGGGGCGAATCTCGATGCGGGCCCGGGAACGGGGCCAGGGGCAGCTGGGATCTCTGGGGGCGGGCAATCACTTTTTGGAAGTGCAGGTAGTGGACCGGGTGGAGGATCCCGCGACGGCCCGGGTCTTCGGGCTGGCCGAGGGAATGATCACGGTGATGATCCACTGTGGAAG
>CAZRID010000205.1:0-5933 GCA_964600055.1 uncultured Acidimicrobiaceae bacterium | reverse complement strand
TCTGCCGCAACGAACGCTCCATGCCGCCCACCACCCGAGCATGCTCAACCGCCAAACCCAGCTGAGAGCCAATCACCAGCAACCCACCCCCGTCGATCGGCCCTGCCCGACGGAGCCCGCCTTCTAAACCGATCGAACCCACCACCCGACCGCCCACCAGCAGGGGAACCGCCACCACCCAACTCGCCTGCCCGGAAAACGACCGCCCTTCCACCTGCGAACCGACAAACCTGACCAAGCCCTTCTTCCGAACCGCCTCGGTGACGGCCCTCGAATCGTCAAGCCCCACCGAAACCCCCGGCAGTGCCTCGATTGCCCCTTCCGCCACGGACCACAACGAAAGATCCAACCGGTCAGAATCGATCCCCCCGATCACAATCAGGTCGACCGGCAAACGCCCCCCGAAGAATTCTGCCGCGCGCGAAAAGACCTCCCGCGGTGAACCCGACCCAGCCCACTCCCCCGACTGGCGGGTCAAAGCAGACAACAGACCATCATCGGCCAGCATTAACCCGTCGGCTCGGCTCTTTCGGCGCACCGATCCCGGAACTCGGACGCCTTGTGGAAACACAAAGACATATCGACCCAAACCCAGCCACCCTTAAACACTCTCAGACCAGCGCAACCGTCCCGGCGCAGCATCCTGGTCGACCCCTCTGATCTCAAAGACAACCTCTCTTACCGTTCAACCCCAGGACAAGTAAGTGCCAACCAAGGGCCCGTTTTCGTTACTCAGGAAGTCGTTCGTGGCGGCCGATCGGATCAACCGAAACTGAACTGGCATCGATCGAGTGTCGTCTCTTTGGAGGGTTTATCCCTGATCGGAGTTTTGGGTATCTAGTCCTTTGGGGTGGGAGAAAAATAGGTCTCAAGTACTAAAGCTTTTCGCGGTTAGGGCCGAAGCTGATTGGGAGTGGGGGGAAACGGCCTTCGGCCTTCCCAAAGCTTGATCCTCCTCCAGTCCCGTTGGGCGGAACCGCCCCGAGCACCTCTGAGGAGGAAAGAAATGTCTGTTTCAAAATCGTGGCGACGCGTGGTCGTCTCCATGTCGTTGGTGGCCCTTTTGGGTTTGACGGTGAGCGCCACCGGGGTGGCCCAGGCCGATGAGTTCATCACCGGCAACACGGCTCCGACGGTGGCGACACCGGCCCTGTCGGCGTCGATCCAGCCGGACGCCGGTGCCTCGGCTGTGGTGTACTCGTATTCGGTGGTGGTCGGTGACGCCGACACTCTCAACGACCTGTCGACGGTGACGGTGTGTCTGTACCTGACCACCGGGGGAGACGCGACCTGCGCCACCCCCGACCCGGCAACCGATGTGAAGTTGACCTGGACCCAGTCCACCAACGCCTTCACCATCGCCAACGGGTCCACCACCTACTGGGCGTTGGGAACGGCCGGCGACGTCTCGACGGCGCCGACTTTGACCGGAACCTCGGGGACCTACACGTTCAAGTTCACGGTCTCTGAGGCGATGCGTGAGGGGAGCTGGACCGCCGCGGTGACCGCCGACGACGGCGTCGCCACTGCTGCTGACAGCGCCGCCACCGGCACCGTCAACCACTACTCGGCGATCACCGCCCGGGTAGCCCAGGCCTTCGGTACGGTCACGTCCGGGCTCCTCAACGGTGTCGTCAGTACGGCCTCGCCGACGGTGTCCTCGAACGGTCAGACCACCTACAGCGCCACCGCCGGGAACTTCACCGACGGGACCTACACCTTCACCCTGAAGACAGACGGGCTGACCTCGGTCGCACCAGCAGCCGGAGAGGTCACCTTCGACTGCGAGGTCGCCGCCACCTTCACCGAAGCGAGCGCCACCCGGGTAGGGACGACCAGCACCCAGCTCAGCGCCACCGAGACCACCACCGGAACCGTCGAAAACGGGTCGACGGTGGCCAACTCCTGCCGCCTTGCCCACGGTGGGCAGAGGCCGGTGAGCGCCTACAGCTTCGTCGTGGTGAACGCCATCGGCAACGGCTGACCCGACCCGATCCGATAAACGCGAGACCGGGACCTGTCAAGGTCCCGGTCTCGGGTCCGATGAGTGATAGTGAGAGTACTCAAGATCCTGGCTGCGTTCCTGACAGCGATGGTGCTCTTGGCCGTTCCCGTGCTGGCTCAGGCCCAGGAGGCTGGCGACGAGCGGCTGGGCGGCGGGAGCGACATCTCCTCCGAGGTCACGGTGGAACTGCCCCAGGGGGGCAGCGTCCCCCCCATCCACTACATATTCGCCGACAACCCGGCCGATGAGCCGATCGAAGTCGAGTTCCGGGCCGAGGCCCCCACCGGGATCACGATCGGGCCGGAATGGGAACGGAGCACCGTCCCCGCCAACGGCAAAATCGAGAACCACTTCACCGTCGGCGTCTCTACGGCGATGGCCGCCGGCGCATACCCGGTGGTGGTCCAGCTGGTCCGCTCCGACATCGAAGCTCTACCCGGGCAGATCACCAACATCCCCGCCATCCAGACCGCCTTCACCGTCGCCGTGACCGGGGAGGCGGCCACCATCACCGTCCGCTCGGTGAGCGCCCTCACCGGTCAACCAGTAGCGGGCACGCTCACCCTCGCCTCCCTCCTCCCCGACGGGAGGTCATTCGAGATCAACCGGGTCGAAGGCGACGTCATCGAGACCCCCGTCGCTCCCGGCGAATATCGGGCGGCTTTCCTGCTTGGCGAGCGGGAGATCGCCGCCGAGGACCTCACCGTCGAAGCCGACCAAACAATCGAACTGGTCTTGGAAGTGGAGACCATCTCCTTCGTGCTGGGCGCTATTCGGACCACCGAAGAGAACGGCCGCCCGGTCGTGGCCGACCTGGTCGCCAGCGTCAACAACGAATCCGAACCGGTCCCCGGCCCCGCCACCCTCCAAACCAGGATCCTCCACAACGGCACCGAAGTCGACCTGATCGTCCTCCAAGATATGGCCGAACTTCCCGTCGGCCTCACCGAAGCCACCGCCACCTACCGGCCTCAAAACGGATGGCAGGCAGGCAGCTACCAGTTCACCTTCGAACTGGCCACACCCGCCTTTACCCTCACCGCCCCCGACCCGGCCACCCTCGACATCCCCCCCATCAGCCGCTTCAACCTGACAGACTTCTTCCGCTCCCTCGATCTCCGTGAGATCATCGCTCTCGCCGTCGCCGCCCTGTTAGGGGTGTTGGCGGTCGAGCGGCTCACCCGGCTCGTCCTCGGCCGGAAGCGTAGACGCCGCCAGGCCAAAACCGATGGCGCCGTCCAGGGAGGACGACGGGCGAGACGGACCGAAGCCCGTCAGGAACGACGGGCCGCCCGCAAACGCCAGCACCTTGAAACCTTCGAGGCAGAAAAGACTTGGCTGGAGGAACGGATCGGTCCCGCCACCTGGACGGCTATCTCCCATCCCCCGTCGGTTCAGGTCCCCGGGCCGGTCACCCCGGCTACGCCGGCAGCATCCATCGACCACCGCCCCACCGCCCCGACCCCTCAACCACGCCACCACCTGCCTGCGCCTCTTCCATCCCATCCAGAAAGCTCTGACCATGTTGGCACCGCAAAAACATTGACAGTCGCCGACCGCCCGGCAAACGGCCCGCCATCCGGGGCGGTGCCCGACAACCCCGAAGAGGACGTCCGCCGGATCGCCGGGTCGCTACGCCTGATCCAACGTTTCCACGACGAAGGCACCCTCGCCCCAGAATGGTCGATCAGCGACGCCACCCTCATCTACTGGGCGGTCACTTCCGTCGCTTTCCGCGACGCCCTCGACTCGGTCGGCATGGGCCACGAGGAATACACCAGGGCCACCAGCAAACTCTTACAACATGGACTCATCGGAAGGTCACCCCAGCCAATCGAACCGGCCTAAATCCCGCCGTGTGCCACCAGGTACAAAGGATTCGAGACCCGGCGGTGGGAAACTGGCCATGTCCATGCCGGCGGCGGGCTGACAGGGTTTCCGGCTCATCTGGGAAAGCCCAGGGCCGACCCGTCCGATCGGGTTGGTCGGCTAAACCGGGCAGTCCTATGCCGATAAGTCGCCGTGAATAACGGATGAAGATCAGAGGGGGCTCTTTCGCTCGTTTTCTGGCGTTGGGGGTGTTGGTCGTTGGTTTAAGCCTGACTGGCGTGTTCTCGCTGCTGTTGGCCAGGGCGAACCGGATCGAGGCCGTCGCCGAGTTAGGTGACGACGCCAAGATTCTGGCCGATCTGCTCGAAACTGTGGCCATCGAGGCCAACGGTCGGGCCTTAGGCCTCCAGGGTCTATTCGCCGCCAGCGAACATGTGACCGAAGTCGAATTTCGGGAATACGGCCTCCGGGTCGGAACCTCAAGGGGTCTCCAACGGTTGGGCTTTGCGCACCGGGTCCCCCACGACCAGCTCGGATCGTTTCTGTCCGAGGCACAAGCCGAACGGCCCGAGTTTTCCCTCGGGGACATCCAGCTACCGGACAGGGCGGGAGCGGAGCCCATCTCTTATCTCATCTGGTATCTGGTCGACTTCCACCAGCCCGATGACATGGTGGGCGCCGACCTGTCGCAAACCCGAAACCGGCAAGCAGCGATCGACCAGTCGCTCCTTTCGGGGGAGGTGGCGCTGACCGAGCTTGATGGACGGTGTGTGGGCGGGTTGACATGTGAGTTGATGATGTTTGCTCCTGCCCGGGACACCAAGGGCACCACCGGCATCGTCTTTGTCGGGATACGCCTCGACCAGGTGCTCGATTCGATCATCGCCGACGATCTCGAAACCTCGCTCGAATGGAGCCTGACCGATATCACCGAGGCCGCCCCGGACGGGGATCTCATCGCCGAGCCGGCAAGATGGCGAAACACCCTCGATGTTCTGGGTCGCCTCTGGCGGTTCGAGGTCATCCGCAACGGGGGTTACAACGGGTTGCGGGCGGGAAACCTGTGGCTATTTGTGGTGATGGGTATAGCTGGAAGCATGCTGGCATCAACAGCCGCCTACCTCTTCTCAGCAAACCGGGAGACCCGTGGGCGAGCCCGGCGACTGCACGAACTGCACCTAGAACGCGACCGGTTCCTGGCCAGCCTCTCCCATGAGCTACGCACCCCCTTGACCGTGGTGACAGGAGTGGTCAACATCCTCGCCGACCGGTGGTCAGAGTTCGACCGGGTCGAGCTGCAAGAACTGTTAGACACCGCCGATGAGCAATCCGGCCGGCTCAGTGACCTGATCGACGACCTGCTGGTAGTGGACCGCTCCGATCAAACACCCTGAGTCTTGCCCTGAAAGAAGTCGATCTCGTGGCGGAAGCGGCCCGGCTGGTCGCCGCCGCCGTCACCGATCCTGCGATCTCGGTGCAAATCTGCCAACAGTCGGCCATTGCCTGGACTGACCCAGGGCGAGTCCGTCAGATCCTCCGCAACCTGATCGGCAACGCTTCCCGCTATGCCACATCGGCCATCCGCATCGACACCGAACACGACGGCAACTATGTACGGCTGCTGATCCGCAACGACGGCCCTCCGATCAGCCAGCACAAAGTCCAACGCCTGTTCGACGCCTACTCGACCGAAACCATGACGGGCGTGGCGCAGCCGCGGCGTGCTGCGTCTGGGTAACCGCCCTCAGCCGCTTCTCCCGGATCTCAAGGTTGCGCTCTCTGGCGTCGAGCGCCCCCTGTCGCTTGGCGATCTCAGCCTGCAGCTCGGACAGGAACACCGGCCCACCGTCCAGATCAGCGACGACCGAGCGAAGCTCGTCCTGCATCAGGGCGGCGATTGCTCGACCCATGGAGGTCCCGAAGGCGTCGCAGTAGCGCTTCCAGGCTGACCACGTAGCGTCAGAGGTGGGGACTCGCACCATCTTCCAGCCCTCATCGTGGCCGAGGCCGGAGAGAACCTTGCGGTCGATCTTGGCGAGCGTGCTCCGGTCCAGGTCCATCACCATGTCACCTGTCTACATGTAGACATGCCGCAACT
>CAZRID010000204.1:0-5936 GCA_964600055.1 uncultured Acidimicrobiaceae bacterium | reverse complement strand
GGATCTTCGGTTCTCCGAGATCGATTACTTGCCCAAGGATCCCGACGGCCCTCAGCGATTTGTTTACGCCTCCCGGGTGGCCGGGCCGTATTTGCCCCGACCCGGCGTCTGTTCGCACGAGGTGACGGAGTAGGTCGGTCCGTTCTCAACAACGGCGCCGGCCTTGACCGAAGGGCGAAGTCGGCCGGCAATCAAGCAGTCGACCGGCAATCGAAGCCGAGGCAATCAGGCGGATAGCTCCAGGGGGAGGCGGTTGACGGCGGCAAGCTCGAGGAACATGACCACGACCTGGGGGTCGAACTGGGTGCCGGCGTGCTTCTGGATCTCGTTGACGGCGAAGTCGACCGGGAGGGCCGGCTGATAGGCACGGTTCGATGTCATGGCATCGAAGGCATCGGCGACCAGGATGATCCGGCTGAGGATTGGGATCTCTTCGCCGGTGAGACCGAAGGGATAGCCCCGGCCGTCGAATCGCTCGTGGTGATAGAGGATTGCTTCGGCGACTTTGGGGTCGAGACGGTTGCGGGTCATCGCAAAGCCCAGCTCTGGGTGGCGGTTCATCAACTCGCGCTCGTTGGCATCGAGTGGGCCCGGCTTACCGAGGATGCCCGGGTCGAGATGGATCTTTCCGACATCGTGGAGGACACCGGCCAGCGCCAACCTGTCGAGATCGATCTCTCCCAGACCGAGGCCGGTGCCGAGGTTGACGGCGAGATCGGAGACCCGGTGCACGTGACCGTGGAGGTCTTCGATCACGTCTTCCATGACCTCGATGAGTATGTCCCTAGGTAGTTCGCGCATTAGAAAATCACCCATCGGGCAGTCTCGTCATCGAAGGTCCGCGAATGTATGGGCCAAATGGACTATATGGGTGCGGCCATCCGGACTAGCCACCCGGGTGGACCATTCCGTGTAGGGCTTCTGGAGCCGATCGAGAGCCGATCTGGAGCATGGTTTGGCACTTTTGCCGTCATGACCGAGCACAGTCGGTGCCGGTAGACAGAAAGGCAAGACATGACCACCACCCTCAACCCCCAGGCGAGCGGAACTCTCAGGTACCGGGTCGTTGCCATGATCGTGGCGACCGCCGCGGTCATCGCCATCACCGTCGGTGTTGTCTCGATACTTGACGATCCAACTCCTGTCGTGGCGGGAGATCAGGCGGGTCCCACTGTGGCCCAGATGGCCGAGACACAACGGCTGACCGGACTGGCCGGATATATGGCTGACCAGCTCACTCCGGCCCAGGCTGCCGAGGCCGCTCGTTGGAACGCCATGGCCGAGGTCTACAACCGGGCCCGTGCTGCCGATGCTGGAGCCGCCCGGTGGCAGGCCATGGGCGCCAGCCACCTGGCCGAGGCCGGGACACTGACCCGTGCCCAGCGTGCCGAAACCGACCGCCTCACCGCAATGGCTGAGGCCTACTCGGACTGACGAGATCCGCAGCCCCGTGCCATGGCACGGGGCTTGGGCTTGTAGTGAAGGGGCAAGGATGCCTCCCAACAGCAGCGCCCTGATTGGTATACCGTTCCCGGCCAGGTCAATCACGGTGCGGTATCGGATCTTGGGGCCGCTACAGGCGGAGGTGGAGGGTGAGCCGGTTCAACTCGGCCCGCCCAAACAGCGCGCCCTGCTCGGGATGCTCCTGCTCCACGGCGGCGAGGCGGTGTCGACAGCCACGCTCGAGGAAGCGTTGTGGGGAGAAGATCCTCCACGCACAGCTGCCCACTCCTTACAGACCTACGTCTCGGGGCTGCGCAGGATTGTCGGCGACGACCTGATCGTCACCACTGCAGCCGGGTATCGGGTAGATCTCGGCGGATCGAGCCTGGATGCGGTCGAATTCGAGGAGCTAGCCGCAGCGTCGGCGAAGGTGGAGGCCGATCCCGAAAAGGTCCTCGAGACCACGGCTCGAGCGCTTTCCTTGTGGCGAGGCGAGCCGCTGGCCGATGTCGAGTTGACACAGATGGCTTATGGCCGGCTCCATCGCCTCTCCGAGATGCGTCTTCAGACAATCGAACGGTGGGCGTTGGCAAGTCTACGTCTGGGCCGACACGACGACCTTGTCGCAGAGCTGGAGCGACTGACCCGGGAGCACCCCTTGAGGGAATCGCTGTGGGGGCTTCGAATGCGGGCACTTCAGGCGTCGGGACGGGTGGCCGAGGCGCTGCGGGTTTACCAGGAGTTGCGTGGGGTCCTCGGCGAGCAGCTCGGGATCGAGCCAAGTGCCGAGATCCAGCGTCTCGAGGAAGCAATGCTCCTCGGGGAGGGCTCCCCGGTCGATGCGGATCGAACGCCAGTTGGCACCCGCAATCCGTTCAAAGGATTGCGTCCGTTCGTCGAGACAGATAAGCAGGACTTCTTCGGCCGTGACCATCTCATTCGTGAGCTGGTCGATGCGGTGGGCGATCGTGGCCGGGCGTTGCTGGCCGTAGTCGGTCCGAGCGGGAGCGGGAAGTCGAGTGTGGTCCGGGCTGGGCTGGTGCCGGCACTGAGAGACGGTGCCCTGCCCAGGTCCGACCAATGGCTATTCGTGGTGGCCCAACCCGGGCAGCACCCCTTCGAGGAGGTGAGGGCTGCGATCGCCGCTGCGATTGAGAGCACCGGTCCGGTTGAAGATCTGGCTGATCTCCTGAGTTCGGTCTCCGACGATCTGCATCGGGCCGGCGGACGCCTGGTGCTGGTGATCGATCAGTTCGAAGAGGTATTCACGACCTCGGAGCTCGACACCACTGCTGCCTTCCTGGACGTCCTGGCTCAAGCTGTTCGCAATCCCGGGCTGAGACTCGTCGTGACACTTCGCGCCGACTACTACGACCGGCCGATGCTGCACCCGGAGTTCGGACGGGCCTTCGTGGGCGGGGTGGTCCACGTCCATCCCTTGACTCCCACTGAGCTGGGGGCGGCGGCGTCCGGGCCGGCCGCGGGGGTCGGGATCGATCTCGAGCCGTTGCTCGTCTCGGAGCTGATCGGCGACCTGGCCGCCAGTCCCGGGGCACTTCCCCTGTTCCAGTACGCACTCACCGAGGTCTTCGACCGGCGTGAGGGCGGGATTCTCACCCTCAATGCATACCGGGCTATTGGTGGGGCCGAAGCCGCCCTGAGCACGAGGGCCGAGGATGTCTACGAACGCCTAGGCCCGGACGGAAAGGAAGCAGCCCGCCAGGTCATGCTTCGAATGGTCGGGGTTGGTGAGGGCGATCGCACCTCCCGCCGTCGGGTGATGATGGGCGAGGTGGAGTCCTTGCCCCTCGTCGGGTCAGGTCTCGAGGAGATGCTCGAGCGATTCGGTAGATATCGACTGGTGTCCTTCGACCGTGATCCGGTCAACGGCGAGCCCACGGTCGAGGTTGCCCATGAAGCGCTGCTGGAGGCGTGGCCCCGTTTGCGGACTTGGATCGAAGAGGGCAAGGCCGACCTGCGGCGTCGGGCGTCCCTTGCGGTGGCGAGGGACGAGTGGGTGGATTCGGGTCACGACGACGGCTACCTGTTCTCCAGCTCGCGGCTCAACCAATACGAGGATTGGGCCCGGCACACGACCATCGCCTTGACCACCACGGAGCGGGGCTTCTTGGAGGCCTCGCTGAGCGCACGTGACAGCCACGTCGCAGCCGAGCGGTTGCGTGTCGTCGACGAGAGACATCGTCGGCGTCGGGCAATGGTCCGCACCTGGGCTTTTGCCTCGATTCCCGCTGTGGCATTGGTAGTGATCGGCGCAATCGCATTGAACAGGTCGGATCCTCCTCAGATCGCGGCTATGCGCACAGCGGTTGGGGACCGGGGCATCGAAGACCTTATCGAGGTCGGGTTGGCCAGCGCGCCGAACGGCAGTTCGGCATCCAGATCGAACGTGTCGCGCCTCTGATCGACCCGGCGGAGAATATTGCCCAACTTTGCGCGGCCGGCACCGATCTGATAGTCCTGTCATTCGAGTGGCAGGACTATCTCCCCCTGATTGCCGCCCAATGTGACGAGACGAGGCTGGTTGGGCTCGATTTCCCGCCAAGCAGCTCACAGGTTCCGGAGGGCACCAAGTTCTCCTACTCGACCTTCGATAACCGTGAAGGCTCGTTTCTCGCTGGGGCCGCCGCCGCTCTCAAGACCAGGACCGGCGTGGTCGGTTTTGTCGGAGGGATGAGGTTGGGTCTGATCGAGAGTTCCTGACCGGATTCCACGACGGCGTCGCGGCAATTGATGACTCCGTAGAGGTGAGGGTCGTCTGGTTGGACTCGTTCTCTCAGCCATCGTTGGGCCGCGCCGCCGGGTCGGCTCTGATCGAGGCCGGGGCCGATGTGGTCTACCACGCGGCAGGTGCGAGCGGCGACGGAGTGCTCGAGGCCGTGACCACGGCCAATTCCGAAACCGCGGATCCGGTCTGGTTCATCGGAGTCGACGTCGACGAGGCGCTGACCGCGCCGCCGGCCAGTCGGCCATATGTGCTCACGTCGATGGTCAAGCGTCTCGACACCGCCATCGTTGACGCCGTTCGAAAGGTGATCAACGACGACTTCGTTGCCGGCGAGTTGGTCTACGACCTTGCCAACGGTGGAGTAGGTCTAGCCACAACCGGCGGTCACATCGATGACATCGTGCCCGCACTCGATGAATTGGAAGCCGCTCTGGCCCGCGGTGACGTCACGGTTGCGGGTTCCTCGGTCGAATTGGTCCTGGATGGGGGTGAGGAGGTGACCCACCACGGGTCTCTCGCCCTCGACGGCGAGGTTTGCACGTTCGATGGACCTACCAAAGCTGTCGGAAGGCGACGTGATCCAGATCGTCGGGCCATACAACCCTGAGGCATACGGGCTCATCTATGTGCGGGTGGCGGCAGGAACGCCGTTTGTGTCCAGTCCGATTCCGAGAGAGGAGACGCCTCCCGAGGTCGATCTCGACACAGCCGCCTTGGCCGGGGGAGGCATGCCCCGGTCCCTGACGATTCCGCTCTTTCCCGGGATGTGGTGGATCGGGTGCATCCTGGGTGAAGCCATGATCCCGGGGGCCGCGATCGAGGTCTCGGCAGCGGGCTGAAGGTGTGAGAGTTGGAGGCTTTCCTGCTCAACGATTAACTTCTGCGCAAGCGAAAGACGCGCTCATCAAGAGCGGTGGAGGGACAGGCCCTGTGAAACCGCGGCAACCGACACGAACGGTGCCAATGCCTGAACGATGAGTGGCCGAGGACGGCTATCCGTCGCGGTGCTCGGAAGAGCGCGTAGGACAGGAGAAACCGTCATGGAACAACGCGACCACCAATTCGGGTTCAACACCCGCCAGATACACGCCGGCCAGCGACCGGATCCCGAAACCGGTGCCCGGGCGATGCCGATCTATGCCACCACCTCGTTCGTCTTCGAGGACGCCCAGCAGGCCGCCGACCTGTTCTCGCTGCAGAACTTCGGGAACATCTACACCCGGATCGGGAACCCGACCACCGCTGCCTTCGAGGAGCGCATGGCGTCCTTGGAGGGCGGTCTGGGCGGGTTGGCCACCGCATCGGGGCAGGCGGCTCAGCTCATTTCGATCTTCACTCTGTGCAACGCAGGTGATGAGATCGTCGCCTCCAGGTCGCTCTACGGCGGCACCTACACCCAGTTCGATGTGACGTTGCGCCGCATGGGGATCAATGTCACCTTTGTTGACATCTCCGATGATGGCGCAATCAAGGACGCCATCACGGAGAAGACCAAGTTGGTCTACGGGGAGACCATCGGCAATCCGGCCGCTGACATCCTCGATATCGAGATGGTGGCCAACATTGCCCACGACCACGGGGTGCCGTTGATCGTCGACAACACCTTTGCTACCCCATACCTCTGCCGTCCCATCGAGCATGGCGCCGACATAGTCGTGCACTCGGCGACCAAGTTCATCGGCGGTCACGGCACCGCCATCGGCGGCGTGGTCGTCGACTCCGGGGAGTTCAACTGGTCGAACGGCCG
>CAZRID010000203.1:0-5937 GCA_964600055.1 uncultured Acidimicrobiaceae bacterium | reverse complement strand
CGGCCTCGACGAACGAACAGGTGCGCCTTCGTCCTGCGTCCTTGCCAGGCGACGCCCCTGACTCGCCCTGAACATCGCCAACGTCAGTGGCCAGAGCACTAGATGCGGACCGGGCCTTGTCGCAACACGACCAGGCTCGACCCGGTGGCATCGACCACGGTCGACGCCTCTCCACCAACGGCAGAACCCTCTACATAGACGGCAACCCGGTCGCCAAATATGAGACGGGCGTCCCGATCAGTCATCGCCTCGGGACCACCACTGATATTGGCCGAGGACACAGCAAGAGGGCCGACCGCGGAGAGAAGTTCGATGGCCCGGGCGTGGTCCGGAACGCGGAGACCCACGGTGTGTCGCTGGGCATCGCCGACCCAGTTGGCGAGGATCACCTTCGGGATGACCACCAGGGTCAGGGCACCCGGCCAATGCCGCGCCGCGGCATCCGCCGCCGGCCCCTCGATTTCCCCGATCAGCCTCGCCTGGTCGATTGAGGCCACCAGCAGTCCGACAGGTTTGTGCTCCGGCCGGCCCTTCAGCTCGAACAACTTGAGCATGGCCGCTTCGTTCAGCGGATCGACGCCGATCCCGTAAACGGTATCGGTGGGAAGCCCGACGACTTCACCGGCCCGGATTGATTCAATCGCCCGCTCGATGGTCACGGTTTGACGGCGACGACGTAACGGTCGCGCCCGGTCAGATCCTGGCGGACCACGGCTGGGAGGTCGAGGAACGAGCTCGTAGCCGACACCCCCTGACGCTCACCGATCTCGCAGATGATGACCCCTCCGGGACGGAGCCAGGCGGCGGCAGAGGCCCCAATGCGCTGGATCACTTCGAGCCCGCTCGGTCCGGCCACGAGCGCCACCTTGGGCTCCCGTCGGACATCGCGGGGCAGCCCGGCGAAGTCCGCCTCGGCCACATATGGGGGGTTGGCGACGATCAGGTCCACAATTCCCAGGACCGCGGTGGGAATCGGGTCGAAGAGGTCGCCCTCCGCCAGATAGACCTGGTGACCGGTCTGGTAGCGGTTGTAGGTGGCAACCTCGATGGCTTCGGCCGAGACGTCGGTGGCAAAGACCGCCGCATGGGGGAAGTGGCTCTTCAACGCAAGTGCCAGGGCCCCCGAACCGGTGCACAGATCGATGATCACCTCTGGCGTGCGGACCAGACGCGTTGCCAGCTCGAACAGCCCTTCGGTCTCGGGGCGCGGGATTAGCACCCTCTGGTCGACCATGAGATCGAGCGGCCCGAAGGCAGCGCTGCCCTCGATGTACTGAAGTGGCTCGCCGGCGAGACGGCGCGCGATCAAGTCCTCGAGCGGAGTCTCCGTTCTTGCCAGCGCCTCGAGCCTGGCCATTTCATGATCAGGAATGGTCCCCATTGACGCCCCAAGTCTCTCACGCGTGAACGGCCGACAGAAGATACCGCGATTTCGCGATGTGGCCCGGTACCAACCGTTGCGCAAGCCGGTGAGATCGAACCCGATCTGCCATCATCACCTGGATAGATCCGCTGGGGAAAGACGAGAGACTGTGGATGAGTGACCGCAAGAGAGTTCTCGTCGCCGACGACTCTGAAACGGTGACAACGCTTCTGGTGACAGCCCTCGAGTTGGAGGGCTATGAGGTCGAGACCGCAGTCAACGGTGTCGAGGCCTATGAGATGGGGATCGCAGGAGACTTCGACCTGGTCATCCTCGACCAATTGATGCCGGGATTGCTCGGTTTGGAGATCATCGAGCGTTGGCAACGTGAAGGGCACACGATGAGCGTGATGATGCTTTCGGGTGTCGACGACGACAGGACCGTGGTTAGCAGTCTCGATATGGGAGCGGTCGACTTCATCCGAAAGCCCTTCCGTCTTCCCGAGTTGATGGCGAGGATACGCCAGCGATTGCCGGCCTGAACAGTCCCGTTCCTCAATAACGCCCTCCCATCAACCGATGAAGAGGAAGAGATCTCATGAACGGAACAACGATCGGCCTTTTCGCGGTCGTGGTTGTCTTCAGCGTGGACATCATCCTCCTTTTGGGGCTGGTCACGCTGAAGCTTGTCCACCACCGCCGCAGCGAGAGTCACGACAAACGTCGTACCGCCTACGTTGCTGTTCTGAGTCGCCATCTCGCCTTCAAGCACCACACCGACCCGATCGGGGCCAATGCAGTCGAGGACGACGCCTTTCTCGACGCGGTCATCGATCTCCGCAACATCGTCACGGGACACGAGATCGAAACCCTCACCGGCATCGTCGACAGCCTCGGCCTGGCCAAGCTACAGGAGGCGAGACTTCGCAGTCGGTTCCCCCTCGGGAGACGGCTACGAGCTGCGGTCTCGTTGGCTGAGATGGGCGACGAGGCCACCTCCCAGGTTCTGATCGACCACCTCGGGGACCGGGAGCCGGAGATTCGGATCCAGTGCGCGCGAGGGCTGGGGCGGATGCAGCACACCGCCGCAATCGACCCGATCCTGGAAAGATTCGGCCTGGAGGAGCCCTGGGTGCGAGCACGTTTCGCCGACACCCTGGTCGGCTTTGGCGCCAAGGCCACCTGGCCCCTTGTGGCATACATCCGGGTCAACCTGGACCACGACGACAACCAGGGCGTGATCGAGGCGATACGGGTGCTGGGAACGATCGGCGATCGGGAGGTCGGTCCGACCCTGGCCGGCCTACTCCGGGCCGCCAGCGATCCCGAGGTCGGGCTTGCCGCAATCGAGGCACTCGGGGCGGTTGGCGGCCCCCTCGCGATCAAGCCGCTCGAGGACACGTTCCGCTCGCCCGACTGGAGACTCAGGGCCAAGTCGGCAACCTCGCTCGGTCTAATAGGCGACCCGTCGATCAACATGGTCCTAGCCGAGGGGTTGGAGGACGAGAACTGGTGGGTGCGTCGCAACAGCGCGGCTTCACTCGCCTCGCTACCCGGCGGTGACGACCTACTGCTCAAGGCGATCGGATCAGACGACCCGTTTGCCCGTGACGCCGCGGCCGAAGCCCTCGCCGACTCCGGTGCCCTGGCAGCAGCGAGAGAGCGACACGAGAGAGGGCAAGCCACGGAGGGTGACCGGGTCCTTCTCGGGTATGTGATCGCCCAGGAAACGGTGAACGCATGATCTCGGACATCTTGCGCTGGGTCGGATACGGAACCCTGGTCTATTTCATCTTCATGCAGTGCTACATGATCTGGCTCGGGCTGCGCTCGGCAGTGGTCATGAGGCGGGTCCATCATCTCGACCGTTTCGGTCGGGTCTCTGACATGCTCTCCAGCCAGACATCGCCACCGGTTTCGATCGTCATTCCGGCATACAACGAGGCGACCGGGATCGTCGACTCGGTACGGTCGATGTCGATCGTGGGCTATCCGAGATTCGAGATCGTGATCACCAACGATGGCTCCTCGGACGAGACCCTCCCGACGCTGATCGAGGCGTTCAAATTGGAAAAGGTCCGCATCCCTTATCGACCCGACATCCCCACAGCCGAGGTAAGAGGGATCTACCGCGGGCACGGCAGTGTCGACATCACCGTGATCGATAAGGAGAACGGAGGGCGGGCCGACGCGCTGAACGCCGGGATCAATGCCGCTCGCTATCCCTATGCCCTTTGCACCGACGCAGACGTGATCCTCGACGCCAATTGCCTGGTGGGTGCCATGAGGAGGGTTGTCGAGGATCGGCAGCGGACGATCGCGGTCGGAGGCAACATCCGCCCGCTCAATGGGAGTCGTGTCCAACTCGGCCATCTGATCAAGGCCGAGGTGCCCAAGAAACTGGTGGCCAGGATGCAGGTGCTCGAGTATCTCCGCACTTTCCTCGCCACCCGTCCCGCCTGGTCGAAGATGGAGGCACTGCCCCTTATCTCCGGTGCGTTTGGGGTGTGGAAGCGCTCGGCGGTGATCGCGGTGGGTGGGTTCACCAGCGGGCACATGGGCGAAGACATGGACCTGACCATGCGCCTCCATCGCTATCACATCGACAACAAAATCCCCTATCGGATCGTCTACGAGCCGTCGGCCGTGATCTGGACCGAGGTGCCAGAGAGTCTCAGAGTCCTCAAGCGTCAGCGAATCCGCTGGCATCGGGGGCTGATGACCGCGGTGAAGGACTTCATGCCGATGACCTTCAACCCCAAGTACGGCAAGGTGGGGATGGTCACCTGGGCCGCCATGTTCCTCTTCGAGTACCTGGCACCGATTATCGAGTTCGTGGGTTGGATCACCATCCCCCTCGCCCTGGTCCTGGGCGCCCTGAACGTGACCTCTCTGGTGATGCTGCTCGCCCTGGCCTTCGGTGTCGGGTTGCTCAACTCGCTGGTTGCATTGATGCTCGATGAGTCCTACGGCTACTTCAATTCAAAGGCAGACACCGCCCGGTTGATTGTGATGGTGCTCATCGAGAACTTCGGCATGCGACAAATTACCGTCGCCTGGAGGGTCAGGGCCATCATCGGGGGCAAGGGCACCCGCGCCTGGGGAAACATGGAACGCAAGGGTGTGGCCAACCTCGGCGTCGGCGCCTGAAACACCGAACCTCAGGTTCTGCGTTTCACATATGCAACTAGCAGTCTCGAGTTCACAAGGCCCAGGATTCGACGACGGAACCTGAGACGGTTTGTTTCAGATATGAAACGTGGAACCTCAGGTTCGGGGTAACACCGTGGGGGTCAGACGCGGTCGGCGAGGCGGGTGGCCTGCTCGTCGGCGGCGAGGGCTTCGACGAATTCGTCGAGATCGCCCTCCAGGACCTGATCGAGGCGCTTGATGGTGAGACCGATGCGATGGTCGGTCACCCGGTTCTCTTTGTAGTTGTAGGTCCGGACCTTCTCCGAGCGCCCACCCGAGCCCACCTGTGATCGTCTCGCACCGGCCAGCTCCGACTGCTGGCGCTCCAACTCCATCTGATAGAGACGGGCGCGCAGGATGCGCATCGCCTTCTCCTTGTTCTGAAGCTGGCTCTTCTCGTCCTGACAGGTCACCACGAGGCCGGTTGGCAGATGGGTGAGCCGGACGGCGGAATCGGTCGTATTGACCGATTGTCCCCCCGGCCCTGTCGACCGATAGACGTCGATCTTCACGTCATTGGGGTCGATGTCGACCTCCACTTCCTCCACTTCGGGAAGAACGGCGACGGTGGCCGTCGAAGTGTGGATCCGTCCCTGAGATTCGGTCTTGGGGACCCTCTGGACACGATGGACTCCCGCTTCGTACTTCATCCTGGAGAAGGCGTTCTTGCCCTTGACCGCCACGGTGACCTTGTCGTAGCCACCTGCCTCGGATGGCGAGCTGTCCATGGCCTCCACCTTGAACCGGTGCCGCTCGGCATATCGCTCGTACATGCGCAACAGATCGCCGGCCCAAATCGCGGCCTCGTCCCCCCCCGCCGCCGACCGGATCTCAACGATCACGTCTTTGGCGTCGTCCGGGTCACTCGGGACCAGGGCGATCTTGATCTGCTCCTCCAAATCGTCGACCTCGGCCGACAGCTCCTCGGCGAGGCGGGCCATGTCCGAGTCATCAGACATCTCCCGTGCTGCCTCGAGGTCGTTGCTGGCTTGTCGAAGACGTCTGATGTCGGTGACGACCTCCCGAAGGTCGGAGTGGCGTTTCCCGAGCTCGGCGAGTTGAGAATGGTCGGCCAGAACCTCAGGGTCGGACAGAGCGGCCTCGGTCTCCTCGAAGGCCGCCTCGATCTCCGCGAGCCTGGCCCAAAGCGACTCGTCCATCACTCACCCTCAGCTGCTGGCGTCGATCCCAACACCGCGAGACGGGCGCCGATGGCCGACGCGGGCACACCACCACGAGAGAGGACGTCCTGGACCATCTCGTCGTCGAGGGCGACGATGAGGCTCGAGATCGCGACTTCGATCTGGGACTCGTCGGGGACCCTTGTCGTCAGCTTCTGCAGCCAGATCCCGGGGGCGGCCAGCAATCGGGCCAGCTCCCAG
>CAZRID010000202.1:0-5941 GCA_964600055.1 uncultured Acidimicrobiaceae bacterium | reverse complement strand
GCGCGAGCCGGTGGCACGGCCCGTCTCGGCGCGCAGACTGACTTCCGACATCTGAAGAGACTCCTTGGGGAGGTGGGTGAGGCGCCAATTATGGTCGGGAGTCGTGGCTTCTGCCAGACGAGATGGCCTCGATCCAACTCGTGGTGCCGCTGGTGAGTCGCTTGATCATCGCCTCCTCGGTCCAACCACCGCCGCGGAACGAGTGACTGGCCCCTTCGAGAATCTCAACCGTGACGTTGGGGAGGGCCCTGACATGCCGATCGAAGAGCTCCATCCGGCTCAGGGCGTCCCGGGTTCCCTGAAAGAAGAGCATGGGGACGATCACGTCGGGAAGATGAGCCACCCGCAGGTTTTCCTCCCGGCCCGCCGGGTGGAGGGGGTAGGCATAGAGGACGATTCCGGCGGCCGGGTAGCCCTCGGCCACCAGATATGTGGCCATGCGGCCACCCATCGACCTCCCGGCCAGGAACAGCCGGTCCACGCGCTCAGCGAGAAAGTCGGCGGCGGCGCGATGCACCTCGACCAGCTTCTCGGTCCGGTCGGGGCTTTTCGACCCGCGCTCGGTGTACGGGTAGTTGAAGGTCATCACCATGTGACCGGCCGCGGCCAATCCATCCCGCAGTGAGACCATGAACGGGTGGTCCTGATTTGTGCCGGCCCCGTGGGCAAGGAGTATCCCGTTGTGGCCGGATCCGGATCGCCGGCCCGAGACCTCTCCACTGGCGAATCTGATGGTGGTCGGCTCGGCCATGAAGCCAATGTAGAGCAGTTACCGTGGGCGGATGGAGCTGCTGGTGCATGAGAGCCCGAAAGCGGTGGCTGGGGCGGCGGCAAAGCGAGTGGCCGATGTGATATCGGTGGCGACCGAGCGATTCTCATTAGGTCTCGCCGGTGGCACCACCCCCGAGGCCACCTACCGCGAGCTGCGCGGCCGCACCCCGGGATGGGAGAAGGTCGACGCCTGGCTCTCCGATGAGAGGTGGGTGACCCCCGACCATGAGCGCTCCAACGGGCGGATGGCCTCCATGGCCCTCCTCGATCATGTCGACGCCACCTCTCACCGGCCGAGATGGAGCGAATACATCGCTCCTGAAGACTCCGCGGCCTACTACGAGGCCAAACTTCGGTCGATCTTCGATGACCGCCCACCCAATGTGGTGATGTTGGGCATGGGTGACGACGGTCACACTGCCTCGTTGTTCCCGGGCACGTCGGCTCTCGGGGAGCGCAATCGCTGGTACGTGGCCAACCATGTCCCTCAACTCGACGAAGATCGACTCACTGCCACATTTCCCCTGCTGTGGAGTGCGCGGCTGCTGATGATCCTGGTGGTGGGCCTGAGCAAAGCCGTCGCCGTGAAGGCGAGCTTCGAGAGAGAAACCCCAGCCGGCAGACTCGGCGACGGAGATGCACAGGTCGAATGGTACGTGGACAAGGACGCGGCGTCTCTACTCGTCTGACCTGGCTGGGCGTGTTGACCGCCCTGATCTTGGCTTCATGCTCCGCCACGTCATCGTCGACACCGGTCCCCCCGACGTCGGTGACCAGCGTTCCTGAGACGACGGCCAGCACATCAACAACGACGCCGACCAGCACGACGACGACGGTGCTCCCTTCCACAACGACGACCCAACCGTCTTCGAACACCACGGTCACATTGCCTGACATCGAGGTCGAGGTTCGGGTCCCTGAGGGCGAGGGGCCGTTCCCGACAGCCGTCCTGGTCCACGGCGGAGGTTGGGTAGCCGGGTCGCCGTCATTGATGAGTGACATTGCCCTGTTCCTGACCGAACAGGGTTACCTCACGGTCAACACCCCCTACACCCTGTCCAACGGCATCACCGGCTATCCCATCGCCATCGACGACGTCGCCTGTGCCGTGCGTTATGCGTCAATCCACCCAGAGGGAGATGGGACAGTCGCCGTCATCGGGCACTCGGCCGGGGCCCATCTGGCTGCTCTGGTCGCTCTGGACGACGGGAGCTACGGTGACAACTGCCCCCTGGAGGAGCCCTACACCCCGGATCGCCTCGTCGGGTTGGCCGGCCCCTATGACGTGGCGCGTCTCGGGCCCTTGATGCTCCCCTTCTTCGGTGTCGGCCCCAGCGAAGACCCCGAGGCCTGGGTGGCGGGCAACCCGATGCTTCAGGCCGACAACAACCCGCGTCTGTCGAGTCTCCTCATGCATGGCGAGGAGGACGCACTGGTCGACCTCAGCTTCGCCACCAGCTTCGCCGACGCTCTGACCGAGGCCGGAACCGAGGCGCTGGTCGAAGTCGTCGAGAGCGCCCGTCACAACGACATGCACGACCCGGCCTTCGTCGGCGACCTGATCGTCACCTGGCTGGAACGGTGACGGCGAAACCGGGTTGAAGCATCGAACCTGAGGTTCCACGTTTCACATATGAAACGAACCGTCTCAGGTTCGGTGAACAGGGCTAGACCGGCTCCTCCCCCGGCCACAGCACCCAGGCGCTGTCGTGACGGGTCATCCCGATCTTGGGGTAATAGTCGACGGCTTTCGGAGCGGCGAGCAGGATCACACTTGCCTGCGGGGTTGCCTGCCGGGTGAGACGGACCAGCTCCTTGCCGATGCCCTGACCTTGATATGCCGCTCGGACCGCAAGGTCGGACAGGTAGGTGCAATAGACCCAATCGGTGACCGACCGGGAGACTCCGACCATCGTCTCCCCGTCCCGGGCAGTGATGACGAGGTTCGCCTCCTCTAGCATCCGGGCCATCCGATCCCTGTCGTCCACCGGTCGCCGCTCGCCGAGAGTGGAGTCGACGTAGACGTCGATCATCTCATCGAGGTCGATGTCATTCCCGGTGTGATAGGAGATCATGTGTCGAAGCCTAAAACCACTGGCGCTACATTGACTGTCGTGAGGCGTCTCGCCACCAGCTTCGCCCGGTTCGTTGGGTTGGCGATCTTGCTCTACGGCGCCGTCATCTTCTTCGGCAACCTGGTTGGGGCGTTTGGCAACTCCGACTACGACCCGTTCTGGTCCCTCTACCTGGTGTTGGGTGTGGGACTGACCGGGATGGCGGGCGCATTCGCCTTCCTGCTCAGCTTCGATGGCCCCGCCCCGTGGCGCACCCGCGGTCGAAGGGCGGTTGGATGGATCGGGATGCTGATGTGTGCCCTCCTGCCCGCCACCTTCGTCCTCCTCATTGCGCCTCTGGCGCTGCTCGGCGGTCTGACCCTGTTCATCCGACCCGAAGCGCCGGCCAGACAGCGTGGGAGGCATGTCGCTATATCCGGGTGATGTCCCTCGGCGCCAGCCGGGGACCGAACTTCGGGGCATGACCCATGGTGTGAATGAGACGGGCCACACGTCCCCGGTGGGGCCGGAACGGCTCGAGTAGATCGAGCATCTCCTGATCGGTTCCCCGATCCCTGCCGGTCAGATGGTGGACCACCATGTGCTTGAGGTGGAAGTCACCGACGTCAAGCTGATCTGGGTCGCCATGGGAGACGGCCAGGGTCTTCGACACGGTCCACACACCGATGCCACGAAACCCGAGCAACATCTCCTGGGCGTGAGCGGGCGGCACATCCCGCAAACCGTCGATCGAGTCCGCCGATGCTGCAACCCGCCTCAGCACATCGGCCCTTCTCTTCTCCAGGTGGAGCTCGTGATAGACCCAGTAGGGCGCCTCGGCCATCCGCACCGGATCGGGTGCCAGCCGAAGCTGTGAGTGAGGGCCGGGCGCAATGTCACCAAACCGCGACCTGAGGCCTCGCATCGCGGCATGTGCCTCGTGACCGGTCACCTTTTGCTCCACGATCCCGTGCACAAGGGCGTCGAACACCAGATCGGTTCTCCCGAAACGCCAGCCCGGATGTCGCCGATGCAGCTCGCCGACGATCGGGTGATCGGTGTGGAACGACTTCGGTTCGTCGGACAACCCCGCAATCGCCGCCAGACGATCGAGCAGCCAGAGTGACCCCTCACCCCAAGCTTCACCGATCAACTCCTCGCGGGTGCGCCTGATCCGCAACGACCCCGATCCGTCAGGGGTGCGTGCCGCCAGCCACCATCCGTCGTCGGCGAAGACCCCATGCAGGGATCGCAATGTTGCCTTCAGATCGAGCGGCACCTCGATCGGCAGCGAACGTGTGACTGGCTCCACGAGCCCATCATGGTCGACCTGTCACCAACGGTCGTGGTGGACAATCTCTTCGATTGGCTTTCGCGCCGGGTTCTTGATCGGCTTGAGCGGGCGGTCGGAGGGATAGCCGAGACCTAGAAGCCAGCTCAGACGGCGGTCATCGGGGAGATCGAGGACCTCCGAGGCCAGGTCGAAGTCGTGCACGGCCGCGGTCCTGCTCCCGATCCCGAGATCGGCGGCGGCGATCATCATCGACATCGCCGCCTGGCCCAGGTCGTAGTTGATCGACGCGGTGAGGCGATTGTCGTCGCTGAACGGCGCAACCAGTCCCACAGCGGCCCGCGCACCGGCGATGTGGCTTGCACCCTGCCAAACATGCGAGATCCGCTCCAATTGATCCGGATCCTGGATGAGGACGAAGTCCCAACGTTGGTCGTTCTTCGACGATGGCGCCCGCCGGCCGGCTTCCAGGATCTGGCCCAGGTCTTCCTGTGAGACCGGTTTCGTGTCGTATTCGCGGGTAGCGCGTCGCGCCCTGATTGCATCCCATGTTTCCATTGGGCCAACCTAGTGCTTTCTCGCATTAATTACACGCGTGTAGTTTAATGGTGCCACTTCCCCGAGATGAGGTGGACGATCATGTGGATGGTGCCGGTGTTGGATATCAGCGATGAGGAGAGGGCCGAGTTGGAGCGGCGGGTGCGGGCGCACACGACTCCGCAGCGGATGTTGAAGCGGGCTCGGATCGTCTTGTTGGCCGGTGAGGGAGTTTCCAACCGCCGGATCGGGGAGATGGTGGGGATGGACCAACACAATGTGGGGGTGTGGCGACGCAGGTTCGAGACGGAACGGCTGGCGGGCCTGGAGGATCGTCCCCGGTCGGGTCGGCCTCGGATCTATGGCCATGATGAGCGGGTCAAGATCGTGGCTAAGGCAACGTCTGAGCGTCCCGAGACCGAGTCGCATTGGTCGCATCGGCTGTTGGCCGAAGATCTGGCCGAAGAGGTGGGGATCTCCGAGTCCCAGGTTGGTCGGATCCTCGCCGAACTGGATCTCAAACCGCATCGGGTGCGGTCCTGGCTTCATCGTCCCGACGACCCCGAGTTCTGGGAACGGGCCGCCGATGTGTGTGGCCTGTATCTGTCCCCTCCTCAGAACGCTCTGGTGCTCTCGGTGGACGAGAAGACCGCGGTGGGGGCCCGTTCCCGCAAACATCCCACCCGCCCCGCGGAGCCGGGACGGCCCGAACGCCAAGAGTTCGAGTATCGCCGTCATGGCACCGCCAGTTTCATCGCCGCCTTGAACGTCGCCACCGGAGAAGTGATGGTCCAAGACGTGGATCGCAACACCGCCGTCAACTTCATCGCCTTTCTCGAAGACATCGACCGGATAGTCGACCCTGCCCTGGAGATCCATCTGGTCATGGACAACGGGTCGTCCCATGTCGCCAAGGCCACCAAGACCTGGCTCGACGACCACCCCCGGTTCACCGCCCACTACACCCCCAAACACGCCTCATGGCTCAACCAAGTCGAACTGTTCTTCTCCATCCTCACCCGACGGCTGTTGCGTCGAGGCGAGTTCGCCTCCCGAGACGAACTCATCCTCCGAGTCATGGAATTCATCCGCCACCACAACCACCAAGCCAAACCCTTCCGCTGGACCTACGACGCCAGCCCCCTCAAAGCAGCATGAACCACACGCGTACTACTTCTGCGCGGCTGCACTAGTGGTCTGTCGCTCAATTGATGCCGCGGTGTCGCCGAGTCATCGGGGTCGCTGGCAAGGACGCAGGACGAAGGCGCACCTGTTCGTTCGTCGAGGA
>CAZRID010000201.1:0-5972 GCA_964600055.1 uncultured Acidimicrobiaceae bacterium | reverse complement strand
TGGTACTCGACCCAGGCCGAGCTCGATGCTCTGGTCGACACCGCCCCGATGATCGCTATCGAATTCGACTGATTTCGTGATGCGAAGGGCTGAAATGCGGCCTGCCCACTGCGTCATGAGTTGCCGTCGGGGTAACGTCCCCCAGCCAGGCATGAAACGACTGGTTCTGACGATGAAGAAGCGGCTGACTGGCGGCGTGAAAGGATGGCCATGAGAGCGAAGGCGTGGCGAGTGGCGGTAGCCCTGATATTTGTACTGGCCGCTTGTTCGAGCGGCAGCGGTGACACCACTACCACTACCGGCGCAGACGGGTCGGGTACGACCATCACCGCGGGAGCCGGCACCGCCGGGGGGACTGTCCGGATTGGCTACGGCGGGGCCCCGGCCGACCTCAACCCCGGGCTGGGCGTGCTGGTGGAGGACTTCATCATGTACAACCTGGTGTATGACGCCCTCCTCAACATCGACCTGGAAGGAAATTTCCAGGCCAAGGTGGCGACGGAGTGGAGCGTTTCGGAAGACGGGCTGATCTGGACCCTCAAGATTCGAGACGACATCACCTTCCACGACGGGACGCCTCTGACCGCCGACGACGTGGCATTCAGCCTCACCCTCTATCGGGATACCGCCGATTACCCCTATGCACCAACCTATATGGCGCCGTTCACCACCATCGAAGCCCCCGACGCCACCACCGTCACCCTTACCTCGGAGGCGCCGGTGGCAGCCTTCGAGTACCGGATGCCGGCCATGTACGTGCTCCCCCGTCATATCTGGGAAGGAGTGGACCCCGCCACCTTCACCAACGACGAGATGGTCGGCTCGGGGCCGTTCACACTCGCCGAGTATTCCCAGGATGAGTTCGTCCGGCTGGCCGGGAATGACAGCTACTGGGGTGGAGCCCCCACAGTCGACGAGCTGATCTTCCAGTCGTTCACCAACCCGGATGCCCGGGTGCAAGCTCTGATCAACGGTGACCTCGACATGATCACGGAGTTTCCAGCAACGGCCTTGCCTACGCTACAAAACAGTGCCAACGTCGAGGTGGCGGACGGATTGGAGTTCGGTGGAAGATTCGCCGACATCTTCTTCAACATCGTCGACCCAGCCAACTGTCCTCCCGACGGAGGGATCTGCTCAGGACATCCCGCCTTGCGCGATGTGGAAGTACGGCGCGCTTTGGCCCAGGCCGTCGATAAGCAGCAGCTGATCGACACCTTGCTGCTCGGACTTGGCGAGCCAGGCCTTGGTCTGGTTCCCCCGGCGCTTGGTGACTGGTTCGCCGAGGAGCTCGTTCCCGAGGACTATCAGTTCGATCTGGCAGCCGCGGGCCAAAGGCTGGAGGCAGCCGGTTACGTCGACACCGATGGCGATGGCATTCGCGAATGCCCCACCGAAGACTGCGGACCCACCGGCGACCTGACCTTCCGCATGAACTACCCCACCGACAATGACGAACACCCGCGGGTGTCGGACACTCTGTCGGGTTGGTGGAGCGAGATCGGAGTGGCGGTACAGATTCAGGGCCTGGATGCGGACACGCTCACCTCGATCTGCTGTCCGTCCTTCGACTATGACGTGATGCTGTGGTCGTGGACGTCTGACACCGATCCTGAAGGTCTGCTTGAAGTCCTCCAATGCGAAGAGATCGAAACAGGATTCTCCGAAACCGGATACTGCAACCCGACCTACGACGATCTATTCGCCCAACAGAACACCGAGACCGACGGAGCCGCCCGGCGAGACCTGGTCGTCGAGCTTCAGCGCATGGCCTTGGAGGACGTCCCCTACATCATCCCTTGGTACTACCCCAAGATCCAGGCCTACCGCACCGACACCTTCAACGGCTGGCAGGTGGGCTTTCCGATCATCGCTCTGGAGGACTCGTCCACCCTGGCGGTGCTGCAGGCAACCGGTTGATCGGGAATCGGTAGGGCGTTCCGGTCTACCCCCGATAAGAGGTCCAGGTGCGACTGCTCACGAAGAAGGTCGGATGGTCGTTGGTCACGATCCTCGTGGTGATCACCTTCAACTTCTTTTTGTTCAGGGTGCTCCCGGGCGACCCAGCCAAAGCAGGGGTTCGCGACCCCCGTCTCTCGCCCGCCGCGGTGGAAGCGGCCCGGGTCCGATTCGGGCTCGACAAGCCGGTCTTCATCAACACCGAAGGCGGCAACCCCTTCGACAGCCAGTATTTCAGTTATCTAGGAGCCTTGGCCGACGGCGATCTCGGTACGTCGTATGCGTTCAACAACCGATCGGTGACGTCCCTCGTTGGGCATGCGCTCCGCAACACCATCTGGCTGATCGTCCCAGCGCAGATCCTCTCGATCGTGCTGGGCGTGGGGTTGGGCTTGTGGGCGGCGTGGAGGCGGGGAACCAAGATCGACGTCGCCGCCCTCACCTTCTCGCTGTTTATGTGGGCGCTACCGACGTTCTTCCTGGGGATACTCCTCCTGTTTTTCGGGAGCCGCTACCTGGGCTTCCCCAGCGCTGGGCGGGTGACCATCGGTGCCTCGTACGCCAGCGTCTGGGAACAGATCTGGGACCTCGCTACACACCTGTTCCTCCCCACTCTGACCTTCACCCTGGTCCTGCTCGGCGAATACATGCTGGTGATGCGGAGCTCGGTGGTCGAGGTCTTCGGTGAGGACTACATCCAAACCGCCAAGGCCAAAGGGCTTTCGACGTTCGACATCATCCGCAAACACGCCTTTCGCAACGCCATGCTCCCGATCGTCACCCTGATTGCCCTCAATCTCGGGTTCACCGTCTCTGGTGCCATTCAGGTCGAGACGGTCTTCTCTTGGCCGGGCCTCGGAAAGCTGACGGTCGACGCGGTCAGCCAACGCGACTACCCGGTTCTGCAAGGAGCATTTCTGCTTCTGGCCATCGCGGTGATCGTTACCAATTTGCTCGCAGAACTCCTCTATCTGCGCCTCGACCCGCGGGTGACCGACGTATGAGCATTCTCGGCAAACTGTGGAGGCACCGTCTCGGCCGTGTTGGTCTGATCATGCTTGGCGTCGCCGTTGTGGTCGCCCTCCTCGCTCCCCTTCTCGCCCCGTACGATCCCTACGCCAACGTCCGGGTCTCGATCAGCGACATCTACTCACCACCGTCGGCCGAACACCCGCTCGGAACGGATGACGCCGGTAAGGACGTCATCTCCTCCCTGATCTATGGTTCGAGGGTTTCTCTGGTCGTCGGGTTCGCCGGAGCACTGATTGCACTAATCATCGGAGGGCTCATCGGCCTGATCGCCGGGTTTAAAGGGGGCAAGCTCGGCAACGGCCTCATGCGTTTCACCGACTTCTTCCTGGTGATACCCGATCTGGCCCTCCAAATCGTGATCGTGGCGATAATCGGACAGTCGCTGCGCAACATCATCATCGTGATCGGGGTATTGGGTTGGACAACCACCGCCAGGTTGGTCCGAGCCCAGACCCTGTCGGTGCGGGCTCGCAAGTTCGTTGACCGGGCCAAGGCCGTGGGGGCTTCGGACTTCTACATATTGCGCCATCACGTTTTCCCTCAGGTGCTCCCGCTGATGCTTGCCAACACCGTCCTCACCGTATCCCTTGCGATCCTCTCCGAGTCCACTCTGGCTTTCATCGGCCTGGGAGATCCAACGGTCATCTCCTGGGGACAGATGATGAACTTCGCCTTCAACCGCGGAGCGGTCTCGGCCGGAGCCTGGTGGGCACTGATCTCCCCCGGACTGGCAATCGTCTGGGTCGTCCTCGGCGTCACGTTGCTTGGCAATGCCCTCGAAGACCTCCTCAACCCCCGCCAGGGCCGTCACTACTTGGAGCCGGAACCGGTGCCCCGCGTGGAACACGTGATCGGGGCTCCGACCGGTATGACCCTCGTTGTCAAGGATCTGGCGATTGAGTTCGAGGTAGGAGATCTACGTGCCAGGGCAGTCGACGGAGTCAGCTTCGAGGTAGCCCCGGGGGAAGCGGTCGGTTTGGTTGGAGAATCCGGATCGGGAAAAACCACGACCATGCTTGGAGTCCTGCGGCTGCTCCCGCCCGGTGGAGAGATCGTCGGAGGATCGGTGTTCCTCGAAGGCATCAATGTCCTTGCCCTCGATGCCGACGAGCTGCGGAGCCTGCGATGGATGAAGATGTCGATGGTCTTTCAGGGAGCGATGAACGCCCTCAACCCGGTCCGATCGGTGAAGGACCAGATCGTCGAGGCAATCAAGGTCCATTTCCCGGACCTCACCCGAAACCAGGCAGGTCAGAGAGCTTCGAAGCTCCTGGAGTTGGTTGGCATCGACGCCGGTCGCGGTCGCGAGTATCCCCATCAGTTTTCGGGAGGTATGCGCCAGAGGGCCATGATCGCCCTGGCTCTGGCCTGTGACCCTCAACTGATCGTCGCCGACGAGCCGACGACGGCCCTCGACGTGATGATCCAGGCACAGATCATGGAGCTGCTCAGTCTCATACGCCGCGAGCTAGGAATGGCAATGGTGCTCATCACCCACGATCTCGGAGTAGTGGCGGAGACCTGCGACCGGGTGGTGGTGATGTACGGAGGCATCGTCGCCGAACAGGGACCCGTGGCCGACGTGTATACCAACCCTCAGCATCCCTACACCAAGCTCCTCCTCGAGGCCTTCCCCGACATCGACGATCCCGAGCGGCTGTTGGTTTCGATCCCCGGCACCCCCCCGCGTCTCGACCAGATTCCCATCGGCTGTCGTTTCGCCCCACGGTGCCCGTCGGCATTCGATCGCTGCCATCAGGAACTGCCTCCAAGCTATGTGCTCGGTCCTCAGCGAGAGGCCGCCTGCTTCCTTCTCGAGAAGAGCGCGGTGACCCGTGTCTGAGACCGTCCTCAGCCTCAACCAGGTCTCGGTGTCCTTCCCGAGACCCCGTCGCCTTCGCGAAGTCCTGAGCGGCGAGGCTCGCACCGAGGTCAGGGCCGTCGACGGCATCTCCCTTGAACTGCGACCCGGTGAGGTGTTGGCCATTGTGGGAGAGTCAGGTTGTGGAAAGACCACCACCGCCAATCTGATCATGGGGCTGCTGGCACCGAGCAGCGGGGAGGTGGTCGTCCACGGCACCGACCTCTCAACCCTTTCGGAGCGCGAGCGCCGACGGCGCCGCAAGCGGATTCAGATGGTGTTCCAGGATCCCTACGAATCACTGAACCCCCGCATGACAGTGGGGACGATCGTGGCCGAGCCGCTGGTGGTACACGGGGAAGGGCTGACCAAGACACAAATCAACGACAAGGTGACAACGGCTCTGGAGCAAGCGGGACTTCGCCCGGCCGAACGATACGCCGGGGTCCGGCCGGTGTCATTGTCGGGTGGACAAAGACAGCGGGTCGTGATCGCTTCAGCTCTGGTTCTCGAACCGGACGTGATAGTCGCCGACGAGCCGGTTTCGATGCTCGATGTGTCGATCCGGGCGGACATTCTCAACCTGCTCGCCTCGCTGGCCTCCGACCAGGGCATTGCCGTTGTGATGATCACCCATGACATGTCCACGGTTGCCGCCTACTCGGATCGGCTGGCGGTGATGTACCTGGGACGGATCGTGGAGACGGGGCCGAGCCGTTCCGTTCTGACCAATCCCCAGCACCCCTACACGCGTGCGCTGCTGTCGGTCGTTCCCGTGCCACATCCCTCCCGACGGCGGGCACCGATGATCCTCAAGGGAGAGACACCTGACCCTGGCCGGATCCCAACCGGCTGCCGATTCCACCCCCGCTGCCCGCTGGTGTTCGATCGGTGCCGCGACGTGGATCCGCCTATGTTCGAGACAGGTGAAGGTCACCGGGCAGCCTGCCTTTTAGCGGAAAATGGTGTGTGGTGAGTAGGAGCTCAGCACACCAGACGCCCCGACAGCTCCCGTAGGTGGCACCGGGCCAGTCTCAAACCATGTACGACCGAACCGGATTCTCCTCTCCCAGGATCGCCCGGTCGGCGGCGAAAGGGGTGAGGTCCAAATCCGTAGTCC
>CAZRID010000200.1:0-6010 GCA_964600055.1 uncultured Acidimicrobiaceae bacterium | reverse complement strand
CGGCGACCTTGACACGTCTTTGTTCCCGCACCTTGTCCGCCTGCTCGGGGACCTTGATCCAACGCTGGATCGTCTTCGTCGAGCACCCCACCGCCGTCGCCACCTCAACATGAGTCCAACCCTCAGCCAACAGGGTGGCGATCATCTCGTCGCGGGGGTCCAGGTCGTCAGTTGTCAGTTCATCCATATCGCACACTCCTTAGTCACCCCTTAGGTAGCAGATAGGTGCGATCAGACAGTGCGGTCTCTAAAAAGAAGGAACCAGCCCACCAACGTGAACATCATTTCCCGCCGACTCACACTCGAACCGCGTGATGGAACCAACGAGCGAAGATCAGCTGTGAAGGTCGCGACGGCCCAGATGCCCGGCCTCACAGAGCGAACGCGACGCCGCATCTCCGAAAGGCGTTGTCGCGATGACCGCCTCCCGAACTGCAGCACTACCACCGATTCAGTCGCTCACTCCCCGAGCAATGCCGTGACCCGCAAGGCGGAGCAGATCTCGATCTCGCTCACCTCAGAGGACCCAGGCCATCCTTGATCACGGTCCCGGCCTCCAAGAGGAGGACGAGATTGCGATGCTCGCCCGCGGCAACAGCGGCCGCTGGATAGGTCACGGAGTCAGTCGGCCTGTCGATCTCCCAGGGGCTAGGCAGCCTGATGCACGGCCAGATCACCTATGCCCGAGAGTCGAGGGTGCCCACATTCCAGATCATTGGATCGTCTAGTCGGTCGGGCCGACGGCCGCGTCCTGGTCTGAGGTATCGGACCCCGGCTGACTCGCCTCTCCCGGAGCGCTGGGGATCAGGTTCATTGCCTGCACCTCGGCTATGAATGCCTGGCGGTTGCCTTCGGCCTTTCGCCGCTGGGTCTCGGCAAGGTTGGCAGCCGCGGCGAGCAACTGCGGTTTCCGAGAGGTTTGGCGGAGGGGTAATCGACTGCGGTTCACCAGCCGTTTCAGGCCCGTCACTGGCGTGCTCTTCGGCGGACTCCCGGTGGCGCGACGGATTCCATGCGACTTGCGCACACCCTTGGCCACGCAAAGTTGGCGAACGGGAAGGGGTGGGCGGCGTCTCGCAGGGTTCGTCTCGTCTCGCTCGAAACTGCGCCGACGAAGGCGCCCAGCATCTCATCTTCGGCGGCATCAGGATCATCGGCGGCTGCGCAGTGGACGCAGAGATCGCTGGGGTTGGAGAGCAGCTTGACATTAGGCATTACATCCCGCAATTCCGCGGTTCCTATTGCATCCGCCAACGTGCCGACATCGGGCGGTGCCAGATATGGGCGGTTCCGACCGGGATCTGGTGATCTGCGCTACGACTCCGATACGAGGAGAGCGCCTCGTCGGTGGCCTACGCGCTGTCCGATTCCGGGATCGCCGGTGGCTCGGCCACTGACTCCACTCAACTCCATCGAGTTGACGGCCGCCGGTCTTTGGAGTGTGTCCGCTCCATTGCTTGAAGAAGAAGGCAGCTTCGGATTCGAGTGTCTCGTCCCTGATCTCGCGGACCCACTCGACTTCCATCGGTCTGTGGTTGGGGCCGGACTCTCCGCCAACTAGATGTGACGCGAAGTGAATGAGGTGATACGACGTCGGACCGTTGGGCCTATCTGCAACCTCAAACCAGAAAGACCCGACTCCTGTCCTCTCACACACTCGCGTTGCATACTCGGCAAGCACGGCGCAGGAAAAGGCGCGGCCGTCACCGGGGGACCACAGATCGTGCCAACAGTCGCCGCCGCAGAAGAGGTCGAGAGCTTCCAGACTCTGCGGAGAGCCCAGACTCGAAGTCAGGTGGGCTCCAGCACCTGTGAGCGAGTTACAACGCACGCAGCCGAGAACCAATCAGCGGAAAGACATGTCCCGCATCTGTTCCTCGCCGACGCCTATCGCGAGGCGGTCGTTCCCCACTGGTATGGCGGCGCTATCGCTCTCGCCGCCGCTCTGCACGTCGCTGCAGCGCACTCCGCCATCGAGCAGGTCGAGTTCGACGTGCGGGCCAAATCCTTTCGAGACTCCCTGGTGACCCAGACGCTCCTCGCCAAGGACGGGACCGTCGAAGTCCCCGACGGCCCCGGCATTGGGAGTCGAGCCGGATCCGCCGCTATTAGCAGGTACGAGGTCGGCGACGGAAAGGACGCCCAAGTAGAGTCTCCGCCTCTACCGAGTTGATCGACCTGCTCTTTAGGGGGCGGTCTGGGAGTCGATCGGCACGTCACCCTCGCCTCGCCGGTCCGCACGCTCTGCGCAAGCGTCCCCTGACCCGTCCCGTTTTCCCTATGGCACCGAGAACTGGCAGGAATCTGTCAGCCTCGATTCGGTCATTGGGCGGCCTGAACGACCTCACTGTGGGCGAGGCACCTCCTGATCATCAGAACAGCCGTGGGACAGGGGATCGCATATGCCCTGGGCTTCTCAAATCGGAGGTCGGCTCCCAGAACCTGGGCCGACTGCGATAATCAAACTATGAGAAGGCGAAGGCGCGCCGCTGGCGGCCTGATCGCCGGAACAGCCCTTGTTGCGGCGTTCATCGCCCCGGTCCTGGCCCAAGGCACGTCGGGGGTGCTGGTCACGGTCGTCGACGGCCCGATCACACCGGTGATCGCTGACCACCTGGCCGCGGCGGTGGAACAGGCAGTGGGTGAGGAAGCCCTCCTGGTGGTCACCCTGGACACTCCGGGTGGTCTCGACACCTCGATGCGTGACATCGTGCAGACCTTCCTCAACGCCCCGGTCCCGATCGTGGTCTACGTCGAGCCGGAGGGGGCCCGCGCCGCCTCGGCAGGCACCTTCATCACCATGGCCGCCCATGTGGCTGCGATGGCGCCGGCCACCTCCGTCGGCGCCGCCACACCGGTGGATCTTCAGGGCGGGGAGATCAGCGACAAGATCATCAATGACGCCGTTGCCTTCGCCATCTCGGTCGCCGAACGCCGGGGCCGCAACGTCGAGTTCGCCGAGTCGGCGGTCCGTGACGGCACATCGATCACCGCCAGCCAGGCCGTGGAGGATGGGGTGGTCGACATGGTGGCGGACGACCTCGACGACCTCCTCTCCGCTATCGACGGGATGACGGTGGAGGTGCTCGGTGAGGATGTGACCCTGGCCACGGCCGGCGCCGTCGCCGACCGCTACGAGATGTCGACTTTACGACGCATCCTGGCGCAGATCGCCGATCCCAACCTGGCCGTCTTGTTCCTGTCCATAGGAACCCTGGCAGTGGTCTATGAAGCAGCGAACCCGGGCTTGGGGTTCGCCGGCGTCATCGGGGTGATCCTGCTGTTGCTTGGTTTCTTCGCCCTGAGCGTGCTGCCGGTGGCAACGGCCGGTGTGGCTCTCCTCATCCTGGCCATCGCCTTGTTCATCGGGGAGATCTTCGTCCCGGGGGTAGGCGTGCTGGCCGCCGGCGGAACCATCGCCCTGCTGTTGGCCGGGGTCTTCTTGTTCGAAGGCGAACTCCAGGTCAGCCCACCGGTGCTGTGGCCCACCGCCCTGGTCATGGGGGCCGCCACCACCATCGCCGGGCGAGCCGCTCTGAAGGCCCGTCTCCGGCCTTCGACCACCGGCACGGCCACCCTCATCGGCAAGGCCGGTACGGTTGTGAACGTGGAAGGCGTGAACGGATCCGTCTTCTTGGACGGCGCCTGGTGGTCCGTCCGGTCCTTGGTCGGCGAGCTCGAGCCCGGGGAGCAAGCTCGGGTAGTCGGCATCGAGGGCCTCGAACTTATCGTCGAGCCGATCGGAGCAGACCATGAGCACTGAGACTGCGATCGGCCTGGCCATCGCGGCCGTTCTTCTCATCACCATCCTCCGGGCATCGGTCAAGATCCTTCCCGAATACGAGCGGGGAGTCCTTTTCCGCCTCGGCCGGGTTACCGGCGAGCCAAGAGGTCCGGGTCTGATCTTCATCATTCCCATCGTTGACCGACTGCTCCGGGTGAGCCTGCGCACCGTGACCCAAGACATCGCTCCGCAGGACATCATCACCAGGGACAACGTGACGGTCAAGGTGAACGCCGTCACCTATTTCCGGGTGGTCGACCCCAACCGGGCCATTCTGGAGATCGAGGACTACAAGTTCGGGACCAACCAGGTGGCACAGACCACCTTGCGCTCCATCGTCGGTCAGGCGGACCTCGATCAGCTGCTGATCAACCGCGACGAGATCAACCGCCAGTTGCAGCAGATCATCGACGGCCTCACCGACGCCTGGGGGGTGAAGGTGAGTCTGGTCGAGGTCAAGGACGTCGAACTGCCCGACTCGATGAGACGGGCCATGGCCCGTCAAGCCGAGGCGGAACGGGAACGGCGGGCCAAAGTGATCCATGCCCTGGGCGAGAAGGAAGCGGCCGAGACTCTCGCCGACGCAGCTCGACTGCTCGAGAACCACCCCGCGGCGATGCAGCTTCGCATCCTGCAGACCATGACCGAGGTTGCGGCGGAACAGAACTCGACGCTGATCTTCCCCCTTCCCATGGAGATCCTGCGGGTGCTCGATCCGCTGCGGACCCCGGGCGAAAGCTGATACGCGAGGGTCGGTCATGCCTGACCGGCTTGACGATGCCATCCTGCGAAAGTGCCAAACAAGACAGACTCCACCACGCGCATAAGTGGCCGTTTCTCGCCTCGTATCCCCCAGCATGAGACGTGCTCTTGCCGGCCGTGTCGGCCAAGCACGAGCTCTCCGACGTTCCGATGGTGATTCCGGCAGTAGGCTCAGCCTCCCCGCTGACAGCAGCAAGGAAAGGTTGGAGCCGATGCCCAACGAAGTGGAAGTGGGGCCGGCGTCTGAGCTGACTCCCGGAACCGTGAAGGGAGCCGGCCGCTATGCCGTCGGCAACGCCGACGGGGAATTGTTTGCGGTCACCCGGCGCTGCCGCCACCTCTACGCCGACCTGGCCAATGGCAGCATTGACGAGGACGGGTGTCTCGTCTGCCCATGGCACGGCTCGAAGTACGCCGTAGAGACCGGCCGGATGGTGCGGGGACCCCAGGGTGTCTTTGCCAAGGTCCCTGGCCTCGGCACCGCCTACAAAGCCCTGACCCTGGTGCTGCCGCTCGGACGGGGCCGGGTGGTCGAACGCGACGACGTCCTCTTCGTCGAGTAGGCCCTGTTAGCGAACCTAGCGAATCGCGCGCTCGTGTCAAAAGGCGCAAGGAGACGCCAACTGGGCGTTTTCCTGTTGGCTCGTCAATACGGAGAGGGGCGATCTCGCCGTGCGACACGCGTTAGAAACAGAGGCAGGCTCCAGCCGGTAGTGAGCGCACCAAGTGCCGATCTCGCGCACTCATTGATCGGAGCGTTACGCGCTGAGATCAGGTGATCTGTACTAATCGTCCGGGTTTGCGACCGCGCGCCCAAAGGCCTCCAACCGCCATACGTTCTGTTCGGTGAGTCCCACGCTCGACGAGGTACGGATGAGCAACGTGGGCGGGTTGCGTTGGTCAGCCCAGGCGAATGCGTCGCCCCATAGGTCGTCGTCAATCCATGCCAGCGGTCGGTTGCCGACGAAGCGGTCAACATGCTGGAGCTTCCAGGTCTCATCCGCTGCACCTTGACTGCGTTCGATCACTGGAAGATCGGTCGGTAGTTCGAGTATGGGTGCGATCAGACGTGGAGCGTCGTGTTGCCAGGTGGTTGCCCAAACGAGGTCGAACCATGTCGCGAGCTGGTTGAGCCACAGCCCGTGCCGCCGTGACAGCCACACTTCGTATCCCATCAACTCGTGGCGGGAGAAGCCATCGGGCCTCACGCCCAAACCGAATGGATTCAGTACGCCGTCAACATCGATCAGCAGGTATGGGCGAATCATCAGCCTCGTCCACACGCTAGAGAACACGTTGCGCTCAATAGGTGCCGTTCTGCTCGGGGTCCCGAGATGTGCGCTATCCGCCCAGAACTGGTGATCTGCGTGCTTAGCGTCGTGTGACGGACTCAGTCTTCTGGTGGCCGTTCGTGCAACCGTGAGCCATTCTGGTGTGTGGTACTGGTGTGAGTGACGAGCAGGT
>CAZRID010000199.1:0-6105 GCA_964600055.1 uncultured Acidimicrobiaceae bacterium | reverse complement strand
ACCTCCTCATGCTCCGACCCCGTCTCGCCGACTTCATCTTGAAGATGAAGCGAAGCGCCCAGGTGGTCTATCCCAAGGACCTGGGCCCGATCCTGGTCTATGCCGACATCGGCCCCGGGATGACGGTGCTCGAAGCAGGGACCGGATCCGGGGCCCTCACGCTCGGCCTGAGCCGTGCCGTAGGCCCGACCGGCAAGGTGGTCAGCGTCGAGATCCGCGACGACCATGCCGCCCACGCACGAAAGGCGGTCGAGCGCTGGTATGGAGAGGTGCCGGAGAACATCGACCTCCGGGAAGGCGACGTGACCGATGTGGTGGCATCGGTGGCACCCGACCGGATAGTGCTCGACCTCCCGGAACCATGGCACGTCTTGGAGACGGCGGCCGAGCATCAACCCAACGGCGGGGTCTTCGCTGCCTATCTACCGACGGTGCCCCAGGTGCAGACACTGGTCGAGAGAGCCCGGGAATTGGGTGCCTTCGCCGAGATCGAGGTCAAAGAGTTCCTGTTCCGCGATTGGAACGTCTCGGGGCGCTCGGTACGGCCCGAGCACAACATGATCGGGCACACCGGATTCTTGGTCTTCATGCGGAAGACCGCCGTCCGACCCGCATGAGGGTCAGTCTCCGCCCCTGGCTACCATCGAATACAGGGACCCATGAAGGTTTGGATCGACCAGGATCTATGCACCGGTGACGGGCTGTGCGAGGAGATCGCTCCAGACGTCTTCGTGCTTCTCGACGATGGCCTTGCCTATGTCCGCGAGGGGCCGAAGATCTACGCCGAGAGCGAGGGAAATTCTCAAGGAGCCAGCGGTGTCGCCGTCGTTCCCGTGGGTCAGGAGGACATCACCATCGAGGCCGTGGAGGAGTGTCCCGGTGAGTGCATCTTCATAGAGGCCTGATCGGGACATCATGCGCTCAAGTATGGGGGTCGGTCCGCCGACCCTCTTCTTTATCGGGAAGAAGTGGCAATATCGGGGCATGGCTTTGGGTCCGAGAACCCAAAGAACTAGAGAGACCTATTCGTATACTGCTCATAAGGCGACCAAAGCCAGGAGGAAGCCCGTGGACGAAGGACGGAGACCGGACGACGCCACTCAGTTGCGCGATGTCATCACCGCGCTCGAGGAGGAGATCGCCGTTCTGCGCCGTCGTACGCGCGAGGCACCCGCCAGGGTCGAAGAGCTCGAGACCGAGCTGAGCCGGATGCGGGAGAGACTCGACCGCGCCATGTCACAGAACGACAAGCTGTCCGCGGTGCTCGAAGAGGCGAGGGAGCAGCTCGGTGTCCTCAGGGAAGAGGTCGAGAAGCTGACCGCCCCACCGAACAACTTTGGGACAGTCCTCCAGCTCAACGACGACGGCACCATCGACATCATGACCGGCAGCCGCAAGCTTCGGGTCGCCGCCCAGCCCAACGTGGAGGTAAAGAAGCTCAAGGTGGGCCAGGAAGTGCTGCTCAACGAGGCGTTCAACATCATCGACATTCGTCATTTCGAGCCGGCCGGTGAGGTCTTGAGAGTGAGAGAGGCCCTCGACGACGGCCGCGTCGTGGTCATCGCCCACGCCGACGAGGAGCGTGTCCTCCAGCGTGCGGAGGGAATGGCCGACTTCAAGCTCCGTCCCGGCGATTACGTCCGCATCGACTCGAAGACGGGTCTCATCCTCGAGAAGATGGAGCGGCCCGAGGTCGAGGAGCTCGTCCTCGAAGAGGTGCCCGACATCACCTATTCCGACGTAGGCGGGCTGGCCGAGCAGATCGAGCAGATCCGGGACACCGTCGAGCTTCCCTATCTCCACAAGGACCTGTTCAAGGAGTACCAGCTTGAACCGCCAAAGGGCATCCTCCTCTACGGTCCACCCGGGTGCGGCAAGACCCTCATCGCCAAGGCCGTGGCCAACAGCCTCGCCAAGAAGGTCTCCGAACGGACCGGCAGCCCCGACGTGCGCTCCTACTTCCTCAACATCAAGGGTCCCGAGCTGTTGAACAAATGGGTCGGCGAGACCGAGCGCCAGATCCGGATGATCTTCCAGCGGGCCAAGGAGAAGTCCGACGAGGGGGTGCCTGTCATCGTCTTCTTCGACGAGATGGATTCGCTGTTCCGCACCAGAGGGACCGGGATCAGCTCGGATGTCGAATCCACGATTGTGCCCCAGCTCCTCTCCGAGCTCGACGGTGTCGAGGCACTGAAGAACGTGGTGGTCATCGGCGCCTCCAACCGTGAGGACCTGATCGACCCGGCCATCCTCCGACCCGGCCGACTCGACGTGAAGATCAAGATCAACCGGCCTGACACCATCGCGGCCAAAGAGATCTTTCGCATCTACATCAGCGACGAGACCCCGATCGACGCCGCCGCAATCGAGAACGAGGGCGGTGACAAGTCGAAGGTGATCGCGTCGTACATCGAAACCACGGTCGAGGCGATGTATTCGGAGTCCGATGAGAACCGCTTCCTCGAAGTCACATACGCTTCGGGTGACCGCGAGGTTCTCTTCTTCAAGGACTTCGCGTCAGGGGCAATGATCGAGAACATCGTGAGACGCGCCAAGAAGGATGCCATCAAGCGCCAGATCGCCGGCGGAGACATCGGGGTGCGCCAGCAGGACCTGATCGCTGCCATCAAGCAGGAGTTTCGGGAGCAGGAAGACCTACCCAACACCACCAACCCGGACGATTGGGCCCGGGTTTCGGGCAAGAAGGGCGAGCGGATCATCTATGTCCGCACCCTGGTCGACGGTGATGACGAGAGTCGCTTGATCGAGAAGGTCTCAGCGGGTCAATACCTCTGATGGCGCTCCACAAGGTGCTCGGCACCGAGACTGAGTACGGCATCGTGGTCAGGGGCGAGCTGGGATTCAATCCCGCCGTCGCATCCTCACTCGTCGTCAACAGCTACCCCGGGGACAGGGTCAAGGTCCAGTGGTCCTATGAGGAGGAGTCACCGGGACGTGATGCCCGTGGCTTCGGCCACGACACATTCGGCGTGGTCGATCCCGAGGGAGCCGTGGTCAACTCGGTGTTGGCCAATGGGGCCCGTCTCTATGTCGACCATGCCCACCCCGAGTATTCGAGCCCCGAATGCTATGACCCACTCGAGGCCGCCCTCTACGACAAGGTGGGCGAGCTGGTCATGCGCTCCGCTGCCCGCGCCGCCACCGAGGTGTCGGGGAAGACGGTCTCGCTGTACAAGAACAACTCAGACGGCAAAGGCAACTCCTACGGGGCCCACGAGAACTATCTGCTGTCCAGGGAAACGCCGTTCGGTGACGTGATCCGCTTCGCCACCACCTTTCTGGTGACGAGACAGATCTTCACCGGTGCCGGCAAGGTCGGATCGGAGAACGATCGGCCCGAGGTCGGCTTCCAGGTGACACAGAGGGCCGACTTCTTCGAGGAAGAGGTCGGTCTCGAGACGACACTGAAACGCCCGATCATCAACACCCGGGACGAGCCCCATGGCGACCCGTCGAAGTACCGCAGGCTCCACGTGATCATCGGCGACGCCAACCTGTCCGAGTACCAGAACTTCCTCAAGGTCGGGACCACTGCGTTGATGCTCGCCGCTCTTGAAGACGGCGCCCTCCCCGACCCACTCGATCTCCTCGACCCGGTCGAGTCCTGCTGGCGGGTCAGCCACGACACCGGTCTCGGAAAGCCCCTCGAGATCGACGGTGGGGGCACCGCCACCGCCCTCGAGTTGCAGGCCCGCTACCTCGAGTGGCTCGCCAAGTATGTCGAGAAGGAACTCGATGAGCCGGTGTGGAATCAGTTGATCAGCGAGTGGGAGCGGACACTCGAACTTCTGTCAACCGACCCCGCCAAGCTCGCCGACACCCTGGACTGGGTTGCCAAGCAGCGTCTGTTCGAGGGATACATCGAGCGTGACGGGCTGGAATGGGGCGACTCCAAGCTGCGTGCCCTCGACCTCCAATATCACGACGTCGACCCCGAGAAGGGCCTCTACAACCGGCTGGTCGAGCGGGGCTCGATGAGAAGACTGTTCGACGACACCCAGATCCAGGAGGCGGCCGTCAACCCGCCCTCCCGAACCCGGGCGTATTTTCGTGGCCGCTGTGTGTCCAAATTCTCCGACTCGCTGGTGGCGGCCAACTGGGACTCGCTGGTGTTCGATGTCGGTGAATCGCATCTCAAACGGGTTCCTATGATGGAACCACTTCGAGGTGGCGCCGATTTGGTCGGGGCCATGATCGATGAAGCCGAAGACGCAGCCGACCTCCTGCGTCACTTAGGAGGATGAACTAGATGTCCGACAGAGAACGGTCCGGGTCCAGGGGAAAGGACAAGGAACAGGGCGAGGAACAGTCCTCGGCCAAGGTCGAGTCCGAGGCGGACCTCGAAGCGCTCGACGATCTGCTCGATGAGATCGACGAAGTCCTGGAAGAGAACGCCGAGGAATTCGTCAAGAACTATGTCCAGAAGGGTGGCGAGTGAACGGATCCATGGGCCCGTTGCCAATGCAGGCACCCAGCCCGGGATCGAGTTTCACCGATTTCCTCGAGTCCATGGGGGCCAAGCCGACCCTGACCCTGCCGCCAGGGGAGAAGGCACCGCTCGCCCCTGAAGGCACCACCGTGCTCGCCCTTCGCTTCGAGGGAGGCGTTGTCATGGCCGGCGATCGGAGGGCCACCGAGGGCAACCTGGTCGCGCACCGCCGGATCAGGAAGGTGTTCCCCGCCGACAAATACTCGGCGGTCTCAATCGCCGGCGTCGCCGGTCTTGCAGTCGAGATGGTCCGTCTTTTCCAGGTCGAGTTGGAGCACTACGAGAAGATCGAGGGCGTCCGGCTGTCGATCGAGGGTCAGGCGTCGTTTCTCGCACGGCTGGTGAGGGGCCAGCTCCCGATGGCGTTCCAAGGCCTGGTGGTCGTCCCGTTGTTCGCCGGATACGACGAACGGGAGGGCCGGGGCCGGCTCTACAGCTATGACGCGGTTGGGGGCCGCTACGAGGAGATCGATTTCGGCAGCACCGGCTCCGGGGCGAGACTGGCCAAGTCTTACATGCGGACCGTCTACCGCGACGATCTCAATGCCGACGAGGCAGCCGACATCGCAATCAGCGCCCTGGTCGCCGCCTCCCAGGAGGACACCGCCACCGGCGGCCCGGATCTGAGGCGCGGGATCTACCCCACGGTGATCCGTATCGATGCCGATGGCCTCGAAGAGCTCGACGACTCAGTCATCGGTCCTCTGGCCGAGCATGCCGTGGACTCGATCCGATGACGATTCCGTTCTATGTGGCCCCGGAGCAACTGGTCCGGGACAAGGCCGAGTTTGCCCGCAAGGGGATCGCCCGTGGCCGCTCGATCATCGCCGTCGACTACGCCGATGGTGTTCTTCTCGTGGCCGAGAACCCGTCGAAGGCGCTGCACAAGATCAGCGAGGTCTACGACCGGATCGCGTTTGCGGGTGTCGGGAAGTACAACGAGTTCGAGACCCTGAGAAAGGCCGGCATACGCCAGGCCGACCTCATGGGCTATCTCTACTCCAGGGAGGACGTGACCGCCATGGGGCTCGCCACGGCCTTTGCCCAGACCCTGGGTGCGATCTTCACCCGGGAGCCCAAGCCGTTCGAGGTTGAGGTGCTGATCGTCGAGATCACCGAGGACGGTGACGAGCACCGCTTGTATCGGATCACTTACGACGGGACCCTCTACGACGAGCGGAACTTTGTGGCCATCGGCGGGAAGGCCGAACAGCTCACGGAGGCCCTGGCCGAGCTCTGGAAACCGACGATGACCCTGGAGCGCGCGCTCGAGGTTGCGACAGAAGTATTCCGTCGCGCCGAGGGTCGGGAGATGGAGGGATGGGAGGCGGGTGTCCTCGACTCCTCCAACGGGCGCCGGACCTTCCGACGTCTAACCCCCGACGAACTCCCAACCGGCTGAGGAAACGTGACCTCTGTTTCTCCCCCCGCAGGGGGGAGTACGGCGAAGCCGGGAGGGGGGGATCTGGGCCACGCGTGGCGAGGATGTCCCCCCTCCGGCCCTTGCGGGCCACCTCCCCCTCCGGGGGAGGAGGAATGTGGGCCACGCGTGGCGAGGGTGTCCCCCTCCGGCCCTTGCGGGCCACCTCCCCCTC
>CAZRID010000198.1:0-6141 GCA_964600055.1 uncultured Acidimicrobiaceae bacterium | reverse complement strand
CCTGCCTCCTCCCACCTCCGTGACTGGCGGTTGAAGGAGTGAAACTCGGCGTCGGTCGTGAGGATCCGCACCGGTGGCTCCAGACAGGAGACGATCCGCAGCAAGAAGGAGTGGGTGTTCGGAGCGAAAGTCAGGGTGTCCGGGTCGGATAGACCGAGCACCCCGGCAACGCGGGAGGCGGCAGCCGGGATCACGGTCTCGAATATGTGGTCCCACTTGTCGTCCATCATCGCCGCCGCATCGAGCCACGATCTCTGTTGGGCCTCGAACGAGACATCGGGCCACGGGTGATGGGAATGCGCCGCGAAGTGGAGGCGTCCCGGCTTGGCCTCGAGGAACCGGGAGAAATGCGCTTTGAGGTTCATCCCTCGTACTTGAACCGCATCGACTCCACGATCCCCGCGGGCAGGGGCGGTCGGTCGGCTCTCGGGATCAGGAACGTGGAGAGGTTGTACAGGTCGCCGAAGATCCGGCTCCGCTCCGCCGACTTCTCGAGATACTTCGCACCTGCCGACCCGCCGGTCCCGATACGCCGTCCGATCATGCGCAGCACCATTTGGGCGTGCCGGTAGCGCCAGGAGGTGAATCCCTCGTCGATGTCCATCAGCAACTCGAGCAATCGGTACGGCTCCTGGAGCGCCGGTTGGTCGCGATAGAGGGTGATGAACAACGCAGCCTGAAAGGCCCGATGTGAGAGACGCCGTTTCCCGGCTGCCTGCTGCTCGGCATGCTTGGCCGGATCGAACAGCGCCTCATACTGGTCCATGGTGGTCTCGAATTCCTTGAGCTGAGCTGTCTTCTCCTCGGCACTCAACGTCGGATTGGCCTCGACCACCGCCCGGTCCGCCTCGAGCCGATTCTTCACTGCCAGCTGGAATGCCTCCCAGAAGCTGAAGTCACCATGGTCGAGGAACGGGGTCCGCTCCAGCCACCGCTCCACGAGGTCGAACATCGACGGCTCTCCTTCCAGGTCCTGTACCGTCTGGCGATCCTCATCGGTGAATCTGGAGGTGTAGGGGGCCCCGCCCAGGAGCAGGCGGTCCTGAGGGCGCAGACCGAGTTTGTTCTCCACCACACGGAATTGTGCCGATTGGAATCCCGACGCCGGGAACAGGTAGTCCCTGAAATCGAGGAAATCGAGGGGCGTCATCGTCTCCAGCACCGAGACCTGCTGGATCAGGAGTTTTTGAATCTCGACGATCCGGCGCAGCAGGGAAACGGCGCTTCCCATGTCGGCCTCGTCCACGATCTTCTGGTCGAAGATCCGCCTCACCTCGTCGATCTCCCAGATGACCTGCTTGAACCACAGCTCGTAGGCCTGGTGGACCACGATGAACAACATCTCGTCGTGGACGGTGTTCCCGGCCCTGGTGCTCTCCAATGCCTGGGCGTCGAGGAGCTTGTCGAGCTGGAGATAGCTCCCGTAGTACAGGTCCTGATCCATGAGCCGCACTCTATTGCCGGCCGACTTTGCCTCGCGCGTGTGCAACGACCCACCCAAGGGGTGGGTGTCTGCACACGCCGGGCGGTGCTCCTTTCTTGTGTGCAACGACCCACCGTGGTGGTGGGTTTCTGCACACGCTATGGCGTCACCCGCACCACTTCTCGGACCGCTCCCACAGCTCCCGGGCCAGGTCGTCATCCTGGGCGACCGGGGAGGGAAGGGCGATGGCGCGACGCTGGTAGTACTGGCCGCTCTGGTCGGCGACCTCGTCCGAGGTTGCACACCACACCACCGTGTCGGCTCCCTGTTCCGGCCTGAGCAAGCTCCTTCCCATAACGGCACGGATCGGCCAGGGAATCAATGGGGTGTCGACCAGGCCGGGATGCACTGCGTGGGAATTCCAACTGGGCTGACGTCGGGCAAGCTCTTTGATGAAGAGGATGTTGGCCAGCTTGGAGACGGCGTAGTCCCGGTATCCGGCGAAAGAGGTTCCCTTGCGGACCCTGTCGAAGTCGATCCCCTCCGCCCGAAAGTGAACCGAGCTCGTCACCGACACGATTCGGGTGCCGGGCCTGAACGTGGGCCGGAGCTGATCGGTGAGGAGAAAGTGCCCGAGATGATTGATGCCGAAGTGGACCTCGAACCCGTCCTCGGTCCGGCCGCGACGGTTGATACCTACTCCGGCGTTGTTGACCAGGACGTCGAGTGGACGCCCGGATTCGGTGAATCTTGCAGCGGCGGAGCGGACCGAGGCGAATGATGAGAGATCGAGCTCCAGAAACTCGGCCGAACCTCCTTCCGACGTGATCGTGTCGATCACGGGCCGGATCCTCGCCGGCGAGCGCCCGGCAGCCACCACATGGAATCCGGCACGAGCCAGTTCCAGGGTCGTCACCAGGCCGATCCCGGAGTTGGGACCGGTGACCAGGGCGATCGGCATCGGGCAAAGGTAACCGTGCTTGTCGATCAAGCCCCGGTCGGGCATACGCTGTCCCGGTGCACATCACCGCCGACAAGTTGATCTCTGCACTGAGCGAGGAGGGCTATCGCATAACCAACGCCCGCCGCGCCGTTTGCGAGGTGGTCGCCGCCGCCCATGACGAGCACCTCACCGCGTCCGACATCTACGACCGGGCCCGCGCCCAGGCCGGCACCCGTCTCGATCGGTCCACCGTCTATCGGACACTCGAGGCCCTCGAGGATTCAGGGCTCCTGACCCACTCGCATCTCGGTCATGGTCCCTCGGTGTACCACCTCGCCGAGGATGGGGGTCACCAGCATCTGATCTGTCTTCGATGTGCTCGGACCCTGACCCTTCCCGGAGACGAGACACGGAGGCTGGTCGATTCGGTGGCCCGGTCGACCGGCTTCGTCCTCGATGCGAGCCACTTCGCCCTCTCCGGGCTCTGTGCCGAGTGTGCGGGAGAAAACACATCCTGAATTCGTCCGCTACTCTTGTTGCGACAGGTTCGCAAGAGAGGTTTGCGTCATGCACATCCCGGACGGGTTTCTCAACGGAGCCACCTCGGCGGGGACTGCCGTCGTAGCCGCCGGTGGGCTCGGCTACTCGATCAGGCGAGCCGGCGCATATCTCCAGGACCGGCGAATCGCCCTCACCGGGTTGGTCGCGGCCTTCGTCTTTGCGCTGCAAATAGTGAACTTCCCGGTGGCTGCGGGGACCTCGGGTCATCTCCTCGGCGGCGCCCTTGCCGTGATCCTGGTCGGTCCCTGGCTGGGAATCACCGCAGTCAGCGTGGTCGTGATCATCCAGGCCCTGCTCTTCGCCGACGGCGGGGTGTCGGCGCTGGGGGCAAACATTCTCAACATGGCCGTCGTCACCGGTGTGGTCGGCTGGTACCTGTTCCGGTTGTTGGTGAGGCTCCTGCCCAAGAGTTGGAGCTCGGTCCTCGTCTCCACCTTCACCGCCGCCCTGGTCTCGGTCGTCGCATCGTCTATTGCCTTTGTCATCGAATATTCCATCGGTGGTCGGGGTAACGCGGAGGTGGCCACCGTCTTCACCGCAATGGTCGGAGTCCATTTCCTGATCGGGATCGGCGAGGGCCTGATCACGGCGACTGCGGTTGGGGCGGTGGGTGCATCACGTCCGGAGCTCGTCGCCGGTCTCGAAGGCATCGGCACGAAGTCTCCGAACCAGACGCCGGTCCGATCCGGTCTCTGGGGCTTCGTCGCCGCTGGGTTGGCGGTCGCCGCGCTCCTGGTCCTGGTGGTGGCTCCGCTCGCCTCCGGCGAGCCGGACGGCTTGGAACGGGTGGCCATCGACCAGGGATTCATTGAGGAAGCCGAGGACAGCTCGGCGTCAGGGTCACCGCTGGCGGACTACGGGGTCAGCGGTGTCGAGGACGAGACGACGGGGACGCGGGCTGCCGGAATCGTCGGGGTGTTGGTCACTTTCGGCATCGGGGCGGCGATAGTCGGCGCCTTCGTCCTGATCAGAAGGCGAAGCGCGTCACGGGTCTGAGCGGAACAGCCCACGCCCACACTCTCTACCTGCACGGGCACACGCCGGTTCACCGACTGCCAGCCCATGTGAAGACCGTCGGGCTGCTGGTTTTTGTCCTTGCCATCGTGGCCATCCCTCGTGAGGCAATCTGGGCGTACGCCCTCGCCGCATGTCTGCTTCTCGGGGTGATGATCCTGGCCGAGCTTCCAGCAGGCTTCGTGGCGAAGCGGTTGATCGTCGAGGTGCCGATCCTGATCTTCGCCCTGCTCCTTCCATTCTTCGGCCAGGGGGAGACCACCGAGGTGATGGGCATGACCCTGTCTGTCGAGGGCCTATGGGGGGCGTGGACCATCCTGGCCAAAGCCACACTCGGTCTCGGGGCATCGATCGTGCTCTCGGCGACCACCACAGTTCCCGATCTCATCCGGGCCCTGGAGAGACTTCACGTGCCTGGGGTCATCACGGCGATCGCCGGCTTCATGGTGCGCTATCTCGACATCGTCGCCGGTGAGTTCTCCCGAAGACGGGTGGCCATGGCCGCGCGCGGCTACGAGCCCCGGTGGTTCTGGCAGACAGGCCCCCTCGCCCAGTCCGCAGGCTCGTTGTTCATCCGCTCCTACGAGCGGGGTGAGCGGGTCCACAACGCGATGGTCGCCCGAGGTTTCACCGGAAGCATGCCGTCCTACGGGGACCAGCCGGCGACACGACGGCAATGGATGGCTGGGCTCTCTGTGCCTCTTGCCGCCGCGCTCCTCGCCCTCCTCTCCCTGACGGTGCTGCGATGAGCGAGCCATCGCTCGAGGTGACTGCCCTCAGCTTCAGCTATCCCGACGGGCACCACGCCTTGAGAGAGGTGGCTCTCCATGTTCATCACGGCGAGCGAGTGGCGCTTCTCGGGCCAAACGGGGCGGGGAAGACCACGTTGCTCCTTCATCTCAATGGCATTCTCCGCCCTTCGGCCGGATCGGTGCGGGTGGCCGGGCTCGAGGTCTCAGACGAGTCGGCCCTGGAGGTGCGGAGGAGGGTCGGCCTGGTCTTTCAGGATCCCGACGATCAGCTGTTCATGCCCACCGTTGGACAGGACGTCGCCTTTGGCCCGGCCAACTTCGGGGTGGAGGGAGATGAGCTCGAGACCACGGTGGCTGAAGCGTTGGCGGCGGTCTCCATGCTCGATGCACTCGACCGTGCTCCACATCATCTGAGTTATGGGGAGCGGAGACGGGTTGCGATGGCCACCGTTCTGGCGATGAAACCCGAGATCATGGTGCTCGACGAGCCCACTTCGAATCTCGACCCGGCTTCGCGTCGTGAGCTGATCGAGGTGCTCGGTGCGCTACCGATCACCCAGCTCATCGTCACCCACGACCTCCCCTTCGCCCTGGAGCTGTGTCCCCGTGCGCTGGTGATGGACGAAGGAAGCATCGTGGCCGCCGATTCCACTGTCGAGATCCTGACCGATGTGGCCCTGATGAAGTCCCACCGGCTGGAGCTGCCCTACCGGTTCGACCCGAGGGAGCAGGAGCACTGACCGCCGGTTGTCAGGTCTGGATTGACTTGTGGGGCAGGTCATGGTAATTCTCATGCCATGAAGACAACCATTGATCGATCCGGGCGGGTTGTGGTTCCCCGGCCGATCCGACAGAAGCTTGGTCTCCTGGGAGGTGAGGAGCTCGAAGTCGAAGAACGGGACGGTCTGATCGAGATGAGGCCAGCCACGACAGACGTCCGAATAGTCGAGACCGCCGAGGGCCCGGTCGCCCAGCCACTCACCGAGCTGCCGCCGATGACAGACGAAATGGTGCGAGAGGTACTCGAAAAAGTCAGGCGATGACAGTCGTCGACACCAGTCTGGCGGTGCCGGCGCTGGTCGTCTGGCACGTCGCCGGTGCTTCAGCCCGCCGCATCGCCCAGGGAGCGCACATTCCTGCCCATGCCCGTCTTGAGACGTACTCGGTTCTCACCCGGATGCCGCCTCCCCATCGCCTCGAACCATCCGTTGTGGCTGATCTGCTCGAGAAGTGGTTTCCGCCGGAGCGGATCATCGTTGCCAGCGACGGCCTGAGCATGACGATCGTCGATCGATGCCGCAGGGCAAGCATCGGAGGTGGCGCGGTGTATGACGCTTTGGTCGGCCTGACTGCCGCCGAATCCGGTGGCGAGCTTCTCAGTCGGGACGTGAGAGCCAGCCGAACTTACCAGTCAATGGGTGTGCCTTTCCGTCTGATCTCATGAACAC
>CAZRID010000197.1:0-6171 GCA_964600055.1 uncultured Acidimicrobiaceae bacterium | reverse complement strand
AGCGACCCCGATGACTCGGCGACACCGCGGCATCAATTGAGCGACAGACCACTAGCGGAATCCGGGGTCAGCCAGGCCAACACCTGTTCGAGCACCTCGGGGTCGTGGAGCAGATCGAAGTGCCGTCGGCCACCGAGCAGGCGGACGTCGGTTGCCTCGATGTGGCGTCGTCTCCCTCGACCTGTGCCGCTAGCAGCGCGGACCATCAGGTCGCCGAACAGGACCCCCAGGGGATGTGTCGGGTCTGAGGTGATGGCGGCGGCCACGAAGTGGTGATCGGCACCTTCGAGCGGCGGCACGTTGCCCACGGTGTTGTGTAGCAATGCGTCGGGTTCGGCGCCCTTCCAATCGTCCTCGACGATGGCACCGAAGCGGAGGTCCTTGATCCCGACGCTGCGGGAGTCCAGGAAGTCGGCGAGGGGTCGGCTTTCAGGTGTGACCCGGAGGCCCCACGAAGCGACGTTCGCTGCCTTCTCGAGAGGCGCACCAAGGTGAGGTGAGCCCAACGTGACGACCTTGTCGACGCTGTCCACCCAGGTGTGTTGGGCACTCTGTCCGATATGGCAGGCACTTCGGATCACGAGGCCGCCCATCGAGTTACCAACCAGCGCAATCTCTTCGATCGGCGTCGGCCAGCACCCCCACAGCTGCTCGAGCAGCCGTGCCAGCTCAGCGCCGTTCTCCGAGACATGCTTCCCCGAGTTGTAACGGACCAAGACCGGGGTGACGGATTGGTCGGCCGCCAGCCGGTCCCAGAGGCCAACGGGTCCATCGCTGCCCTTCCTCTGCCAGCAAGCCTCCGTCTGCCCGAGTCCGTGGACAAGCACGACCAGCCGGGGAGTTGCCGATGGAAGGTTCGCGGCCAGGTCCGCAGAAGAGAGGCCGATGGGGCTCCCCTCGGAGTTCCGCAGACCCATCTCGATGCGCAGCTCGTTCCCTCGTTGCTCGAGCTCGTCGCCCCACGCTGCGTTGATTGCCGCCTGAACCCGGCTGCCCAAACGAGATCGCGAGAAGATGCCAGGCCCGGCTCCGTCCCCAGTGAACACGGCCCCCAGTCCAACAGTCGCTCCCAACGCCGAACCCGTGGCGCGGATCGCGTCGTATGCATTCGCGAGTGTGGCGTCGAACACGCGCCGAGCAGGCGCACCAGCCGATCCGGTCCACCGCAACGACCGGTCGGCGATGGCCCGATGCATCCCCTCGACCGGCGCCGTCACCCGCTCCACTGCCAGCGCCAGGAGATCACCCAAACCCCGGAGCTCGTAGGCCCCGTTCATGACGTCGAGATGTCCGTTGACCGTCTCAGATGTTGTGTCGACCATCAGGCCTTCGCTTCGCCTTCACTGTCTCTCCGTGTCGAACTCATGAGCTGTGCACCTCAAGACCCCAGTAGGCCGATCGCCAGCGAAGTCGTACTGGTGAGAAGAGCGACAAGGACACCCCATTTGGTCCATGTGACCATTGAAAGTGTGGCTTCCGCGAGGCGACTCTCGAGAATAAATCGCCGTGCGGTATATGAGTCCTGTTCATTGGCGTCTCGGGCTACGACCCGAAAACTGGCCTTCCATAGCTCGTCGAAGCGGTCGGCAGGTACTCGGCGGGATTCCTCGCCCATGGTGCACTCCTTCTTCGTGGATGAAGCCCATTGTGGACCGTCTGGTGGCCCAACAGGTCAGCTATCCCCTCGTGGACGGCCTTCGTCGACTGGTCTCGGGTTAGACCAACGTGGCCGAAGACCGAGAGATACACAACGGAGGTGGCGTAGGCCATTTGGGCGCCCTAAGGCCCCAATCATGACCAAGGCCGCGATCCGCCGTCCGTCACCCGAGGACCCGGTTCGCGTCTCCTATCAACTCGTCGATGTCCGTGCCCGACTCCTCGGCCAACAGTCGGCGGATCCCGGGGGAGACCTTGTCGAGGACGGTGGTCATCTTGTTGAGGACCGATCGCTGCGCCTTCATTCGTGTTGCCTCGTCGGCCGGGGTCACCATGTCGTCGACTATCGATCCTTCGGCGCGTGATGCAACCAGAGGATCGGGAACCCCCCGAACCCACACCAGGGTGCGGCGACCAGGGCCGCGACCGTCGGTGATCGGTTCCACCGCGACGATCTCGTCGGAGCGCACGTAGGCCCCGTATCCAAGTGCCACCAGTTGACCGGATTGGATCCGCATCATGTCCTCCTGTGGCACGGACAGTACTGAGAGGCGTGCATGCCGTCCTGACCCCGGCCAGTCACCCGAAGGCGAGTCGGAAGGTCCGGCCGTCGTTCACGACGTCCGAGGCCCGGGTGGAACCGCCCGGCAAGTAGAGATCTGCTCCGTAGGCGAGCAGAGGGTTGCCATGCAGCCCATGGGGCAGGGCTTCGATGAACGACCACTCGCTGGTCCCAGGTTCGAGCCTTTCCACCGAAACCAAGGCCTCGTCGGGCGAGAACACCTCGCCCCCAGCGACCACGATCGTCCCATCGATGACCACCGCTCCAAAGCCGGATCGAGCCTCGTTGAGGGTCGGCCCGGAGTGCCAGGCATCTGACCCCGTGTCGTAGATCTCGATCGTGTCGAAGATCGCGCCCTGCCAGCGACCGGCGATCGCCCACACCTCGCCGTCCAGGGCCACCGCCGCCACATGCTCCCGTTGCGCAGCGGGCGCCGTGAGCGCGATCCATGCATCCGCCCCCGGGTCATATCGGTAGAACTCGGCGTCGGGGTTGCCGCCCACCACAAAGATCGAATCGTCGAGCCCCACGGCCGCGCCGGCCGCGACCGGGCCAGGGAGCGGAGCACGGTCGACCCACTGGCCATCGACCAACTCCCAGACCGTGTCGGTCGCCTCGTTGACGGTCGAATAGCCGCCGAAAACGAAAAGACGATCGGCGACGACGGCTGCCATCCCATGATGTCTCGGCTCGGGGAGATCCGGTAGGTCACGCCAAGTGTCGGTCTCTGGTGAGTAGGCCTCGACCGTCGCGGTCACTCCGACCCGGCCCACGCCGACCTCGATGTACCCGCCGCCGACCACGATCTCATCGTTCAGCACTGCGCCGGGGTGCTCGCTGCGGGCGACACTCATCGGTGCCACCTCTACCCATCCGGTCGCCGCCGCAGCCGTCGTAGTCGAGCCTGGAGCAAGAGTTGAGGACGGATCGTCGACATTTGTGGCGGTACAGGCCGTGGCGACCAGGACCAGGACCACGACGACACCACGCCACCCGGTGAGCCCGGGGATCAAGCGTCCGATGCGTCCTCTTGGAAGGTGTGTCCGACGAGGGCGTTGGCGTGACCGTGGCCCATGCCGTACTCGGCCTTCAGCCAGTTCACCAGCTCCATGTGCTTGGTGAGGTCACTGGATCGGATGAGGTCTTTCCACTCCTCGATCGGCCGCCCGTACTTCTTCTCGATCGTAGGGAAGTACGACGCCGGGCCCTGCACCCGTTCGGCCTGTGGTTTTGGGTCTTTGCTCGTTGCCATGCCGACATTCTGGCCGATGTGCCGGTGTTGGCGACCAGACCACTAGGTTTTGAGTAGATGAGAGAACGACCCACCCAGCGTCTGGTTCGTCCCAAGCAGGACCGGATGATCGCCGGTGTGGCCGCCGGGCTCGCCGACCGGTTCGGGATGAGACACGGGATGATGCGACTCCTGTTCATCCTCTCCCTGATCCTGCCCGGGCCGCAGATCCTGATCTACATCGTCCTCTGGATCATCATCCCCGAAGGCGAGTAGGCGGGGCCGCCTAAGAGCCCCCTCCGGCCCTAGCGGGCCACCTCCCCTTCGGGGGAGGAAATGTGACCCCCGTTTCTCCCTCCGAAGGGCGGGGAGGAAATGTGACCTCCGTTTCTCCCCCCGGAGGGGGGAGTACCCCGAAGGGGGGAGGGGGGCTCTGAGTTGACCTACCGCAGGACATAGGCTGGAGACATGGAGGTCAGCAACGCCGACCGTGTGGTGTTCCCGGATGAAGGGATCACCAAGGGCGAGGTGGTCGCCTACTACGAACGGGTGGCCGACCGGATGCTGCCATTCATCGAGGGTCGCGCACTCAGCGTGGAGCGGTTCCCCCGTGGGATTGGAGGACAGGGCTTCATGCAAAAGAACGTCCCTGAGCACGCGCCTGAGGATCTGATCAGGCGTTACGAGGTGCCCAAGGAGGGCGGGGGCACCACCGTGTACCCGGTGGTGGATTCGGCCGAAGGGATCGCCTTCTTCGCCAACCTGGGGGTAATCACCTTCCATGTCCCACCGGTGCGGGTCGATGACGAAGTCCATCCCGATTGGGCGATCTGGGACCTCGACCCACCTCCCGATCGGGTCGAGCTGGTTCGGGAGGCCGCCCATGCACTTCGCGAGGTGCTCGAAGGGTTCGGCATCCCCACCCTGCCGATGACCTCGGGGTCGAAGGGCTATCACCTCCGGGCCCGGCTGAAGCCAACCCTTGACATCGATTCGGTGGGCCTCGTCGCCCGAGGCACCGCCGCGATGGCCGCAGCCGCCAATGACGACCTGATGACGCTCGCCTTCCGCAAGGCCGACCGTGGTGACCGGGTGTTCGTTGACTGGATGCGAAACACCCCTCGCTCCACATCGGTGGTCCCCTGGTCGCTTCGCCCTCGGGCCGGGGCCCCGATTGCCGTGCCTCTTGGCTGGGAGGAGTTGGACAAGGTGGCTCCGGACCAGGTCCGTCTCCCGATTGTGGAGGAGCGGCTGAAAGCGGATCCCTGGGCCACGGCTAAACCGATCGATCTCGCCCTGGAGGTCGAGTCCGTGGAGCGCTCCATCGCGGACGCCGGGATCGAGCTGGAGACCTTCGACCGCTTCCGATCCTGACCGATCCCTTCCCCTCCTAAGACCCTCACAGAACTGTGGACCGTGGCGGACCGTCCGCAGGCGAGACATAGGATGACCCGGTGGACCAACGATTGATGCTGCGGGAGGTTGCTCAGGGAGCAGGTGTGTCTACCTCGACCGTATCTCGAGCTCTGGACGCAGCGACTCAGACGATGGTGTTGTCAGAGACGATTGAGTGAGTACCGAGCAGACCATGTTGGCCGCCGTGTTCCACGGTCGTGGTGACATTCGCATCTCCGAGGTGCCGGTCCCCACTCCGGGCGATGACGAGCTCCTTCTCCGCATCGCCACCGCGGGAATCTGCGGTACCGATGTTCACGAGTACTCCACCGGGCCCCACATGTTCCCCGTGGATCGGACTCACCCTGTCAGCGGTCACAGTGGCCCGTTCATCCCGGGCCATGAGTTTGCCGGCTATGTGGTGGCCAGGGGATCTGAAGTGTCTGGCTTCGAGATCGGCGCCCTGGTCACGTCGGGAGCAGGGATCTCGTGTGGAGAGTGCTACTGGTGTCTGCGAGGGGCTTCGAACCTCTGCGCACGCTATGTGACCGTCGGGCTCCAGGTCGCCGGTGGTCTCGCACAGTACGCCGTGGTTCCCGCAGACATCTGCGTCGACATCACCTCAGACGGGCTCAGCCCGGATGTGGCCGCCCTCGCGCAGCCGATGTCGGTCGCCGTCCACGCGATGAGACGGGGAAGGTTGGAAGCCGGCGAGGTCGCCCTTATCGTGGGAGCGGGCGGAATCGGGGCCTTCCTCACCTATGCCTCGAGCCAGTCGGGTGCGGAGGTGATCGTTCTCGATCTCGATGAGCGCCGTCTGGACATAGCCCTCGAGCTGGGGGCCAGTCAGATCGTTCATCCGGGCTCGGGTCTGGGCCTCAATGAGCTGCTGGCCGAGAGACAATTGATCCCGGCGGTCATCTATGAGGTCACCGGGACCGCGGCCGGTCTTCAACTCGCCCTCGACACGGCGCAGCCAGGGACTCGGATCGTTCTGGTCGGCATCCAGAGTGGCAGCACCGAGATCGAGTTCCGAAGGATCACGCTCGGAGAAATCGAGCTGATCGGGACCAATGCTCACGCCTTTGCCCTCGACTTCCCTGAGGCCTTGCGCCTCCTCGCCTTAAGAGTCGAGGGCTGGGCGGACGTGGCACCGGTTGTCGTCCCACTCGACAATCTGGTCGACGATGGCCTTGTTCCCGTCGTCGAAGGACGGGCGCCGAGGATCAAGACCCTGATCGACCCGTGGTCGGACACGAAGAGGGTCTCCAGCTAGTGCTCTGGCCACTGACGTTGGCGATGTTCAGGGCGAGTCAGGGGCGTCGCC
>CAZRID010000196.1:0-6200 GCA_964600055.1 uncultured Acidimicrobiaceae bacterium | reverse complement strand
CCGACCGAGACCGATGGACACCCGGTCGGGACAGCGGTTCTGGAAACCGGCGCGGCACTGGGAGCACGATCCACAGCCGATGTCCGGATGCACGACGACAAGGGAGCCGTCGGCCAGTCGGCCGGAGATTTCGTGTCCTGGCACGACGGGGGGATCAGCGCCGCGCCGGTAGAGCTTGCGGTCGGTGGCGCACATCGACGCCACCACGACCGTTACCCGGGCCTCGCCCGGTGCCGGTTCTCTGGGTTCGATATCGACGAGCTCCGCCGTGTTCGGTCGTCCTATCTTGATCGCCCTCACGAGGATTGCACTTCCTCTAGGTGGACGGTTCGACCGGTCCTCAACGATTCGTTCACGGCGAACACGACCTCCAGCGCCCTCAGCCCGTCGATCGCGGTGGTTAGCGGTGCGGCCTCTCCCCTCGCCACCTCGATCAGGTGCGCGTCCTCAGCCCTGTAGGCATCAGCGAAGAGGGCTCTCCAGCTCGTCACCGGATCGGCGCTGGCCCCATCCGCTCGCACCACCATCGCGCCGGGTTTCACCGGAGAACCGACGAAGATGACCCCCTCCGTCCCGTATATCTCGATCCTGGCGTCATATCCGTAGTCGGCCGGGCAGGCACCGTCAATCTGCGCGAGGACTGAGTCCTCGAGTTCGAACGAAGCGATCACGACGTCGACGAAATCAGGATGCTCCTTACGGATATCCGGACGCTTCGCCGCCGCGCCGAAAGCATGTGCGGAGACGAACTCCTTCCCGGAGAGCCAGCGCGCGGTGTCGATGTCGTGGCTGTTCACCTCGGCGATCAATCCGCCCGACGCCTGGGGATCCCATGCCCATGGAGGCGGCAGACCCGGCCCCCGGCACGTGGACCTCACAAGGACCGGCGCGCCGATATCGCCAGCGGCGATGCGTTCCTCCGCTCGCAGGAAACCCTCGTCGAAGCGCCTCATGAACGCCATGAGGAGCCGGCTTTCGGACCGCTCGGCGAGATCCACCAGCTCACGGGCCTCAGCAAGCGACGCCGCCAGAGGCTTCTCGCAGAGCACGTGTTTTCCAGCCAGCAAGGCCGATCTCACGATCGGAGCGTGGGCGAAGGTGGGAGCGGCAACGACGACGGCATCGATCTCGTCGGACACAGCGGCCTTCTCGGGATCATCAAAGACGATCGCGGGATCCAGCTCGGCCGCCGCCGCTTCCCTGGCTTGCTCGTCGGGGTCGGCGATCGCCACCAGCCGCGCTCCTCGTATCCCGGCGGCGAAGTTGCGTCCGTGCACTAGTCCGGCTCGCCCGGCTCCGGCAAGCAGGACCCTGATCTCGCTGCTCATACGGCCTCCCTCTCGGCGGCGCGGCGCCTCCACTGGTCGATCGCGACCACGGCGACGATGATGAGACCGTTGACCACCCTCTGCCAGAACTCAGCGACTCCGAGGATGCTCAGGCCGTTCGACAACGTACCGATGATGAGGATGCCGATGATCGTCCCTCCGACGGTTCCCTCACCTCCGAACAGGTTCGTGCCGCCGACGACGACCGCAGCGATCGATTGCAGTTCCATCCCATCGCCCATCAGGGCGTTGGCGCTTCCCTGTCTTCCGGTCAGCATGAATCCTGCAACCGCGGCAAAAAGGCCCGAGATCGCGTATACGAGGAACTTCGAACGTTCTACTCGGATCCCCGATACGCGCGCGGCCTCGCGATTGCCTCCTATGGCGTAGGCGGAGCGACCCAAACGGGTCCGGGAGAGGATGAACCATCCGATGGCAGCACATACGAGTGCCACCACCGCGATCAGAGGGATCCTCGCAACCGAATCTGCCCCTAGCGTCGAGACGCTCTCCGGGACCCTTCTTCCTTCCACCACCCTGGAGAAGTCGGGGACCGGCAGACCGTCGGTGATCAAGAGTGCCACTCCCCGCACCGCGGAGAATGTGCCGAGGGTCGCGATGAAGTCGGGCACCTTCAGCCGCGTGATGACGAAACCGTTGAACGCCCCGACGGCGAAGCCCGCCAGGAGACCCAGACCCAGAGCCGCCGGCTCGGGCCACCCCCAGTGAGCGAAGGCGACACCCATGACGCTTCCGGACAGTGCGGCCGTCGACGCGACGGACAGATCGATCCCGGACGACACGATCACCATGGTCTGCCCCACGGCGAGGATCGCCGGAACCGAGTACTGCCTGAGGATGTTCAGGGAGTTGTTGACCGTGAGGAAATCGGGCGTCGCTATGGTGAAGACGACGGCCACCACCAGCAGCATCGCCAGCGCTCCCCCTCGGCCGCCGGCGGCGGTCGACATACGAACGACGACCGACCTGATCCTCCCGAGCCCTTGCGGCCTCTGCGCCTTCTCAGCCATCCACCCCTCCTGCAGCCGCCATGATGTCTTCCTCGGACGCCGATGGGTTCATCTCACTGACCACGGATCCATTCGACATCACGAGCAGTCGATCCGCGAGCGTTCGCGCCTCCTTGATCTCTGAGGTCAGGTAGAGGACGGCCACCCCATCCGCGGCAAGCCGTCGCACCAACCGGAACACCTCTTCCTTGGCTCCAACGTCGATACCGCGCGTTGCATCATCGAGAACGAGGATGCGGGCCTTGGAGCAGAGCCAGCGTGCGAGAACCACCTTCTGCTGGTTCCCTCCGGACAAGGTCTCCACGCGCGTGTCGACCGAGCCGACGCGGATACCGAGCTCCTCTGCGTACTCCTCCGCGAGCTCCCGCTCCTTCGCCCTATCGATCGTGATCCGGCCCAAGCGCGGCAGGATCGCCAGAGTGATGTTCTCGGCAACTGTCATACGGGGGACGAGGCCCACCGAACGATCCTCGCCGAGGTAACCGAATCCGTGTTCGATCGCGTCGACCGGGCTCCTGATCTCGACCCGTGCGCCGTCGATCTCGAGGCTCCCCTCGGTAGCGGGTTCCAGGCCGAAGAGCGTCCTGGCCAGCTCTGTACGGCCCGCCCCGACCAAGCCGAAAACGGCGACGATCTCCCCTCGACGCAGCTCCAGGTCCACCGGCTTCAACCTCGGTGCCCTGCCGATACCGGTGGCGCGAAGTACCACCCGCTGGGGTTCAGACACATCCCCTCGCCCAGCCGGACGATCCGCGACGAACTCTCTTCCCACCATCATCGACGCGAGCTTCGTCTCGTTGATGCTCTCTGCCGCGACCGTGTCGATACGCTTCCCATCTCGGAGAACCGTTATGCGATCCGCGATCCTCATGATCTCCTTGAGCCGGTGCGACACGTAAACGATCGCTACCCCTTCGGATCGCAGGTCATCGATAACGCTGAACAACCGTTGGACCTCGGGTTCCGAGAGAGCAGACGTGGGCTCATCGAGCAACAGCACCTTGATGTCGGTCGAGCACAGCGCCTTGGCTGTCTCCACCAGCTGCGCCTCGGCCATGCCGAGGCCGGCTACTCGTCGATACGTCGAGATATCGAAGCCGATGCGATCGAGGCTCCGGCGCGCGCGGGCATGCAGCGATCTCCAATCGACCAAACCGCGCCCGAGGGGCCACCTGCCCAACATGACGTTCTCCCCCACGCTGAGGGAGGGGACGAGCGAGAGCTCCTGATAAACGATGCCCACCCCAGCGTCCCGCGCCGCTTCCGGAGAAGTGAGCAGGAGCTCTCGCCCCTCGAGAGTGAGCCTTCCCTCATCTGGAATCACGGACCCGGCGATCACCTTCATCAGGGTCGACTTGCCAGCCCCGTTCTCGCCAAGCAAGGCGTGCACCTCTCCGGCATCGGCGTTGAAGTCGACACCGGAGAGGGCCGTCACGCCCGAGTAACGCTTTACGACTCCTTCGGCGGTGAGGAGACTCAAAACGACCTACCCACACTCCGCCTTTATGCCTTCCCAGTCGATCTCTGGGAGCGCCGGGGCCGGATAGAAGAGGTCGGCATTGCCCTCGAAGACGATCCTCGGCCTGATGTCCTGCGTCGGGGGAACGTCCAGTCCGCAGGCGAGTCGCACGGCGAATTCCGTTCCGAACCATCCCCAGTCGGGGAAACCATGAGTCGTCTCTGCGATCAACGTGCCCGCACGGATCGCATCTGTCGATTCCGGCGTGGAATCGTTAGTGAAGACGGCGATCGAACCGTCTTCAGGAGGAGTACTCCCGCCCGATGCATCCAGCACGCCCTCACGATCCAAAGTGAGCATCGCTCCGAGCCCCATCTCGTTCGAGGCAGCCCAGATGAAATCGAGCTCGTCGGGCGAGAACCGAGACAGGAAGTCTTCGGTAGCGGCGACGCCCTTCTCACGGTTCCAGTCCGCAGCGATCGGCTGCGCCAGGATCTCAACGCCGGGGAAGTTCTCCAGGGCACCGTTGAAACCATCGACCCTCTCTTGAGAGAAGAAAGTCCCTGCGATCCCCTCGATGATGACGCCGGAGGCCTCGATCTGACCCGGATCGACATCCGCGTAGAGGTCCTCCCACCAGGCGAGATCAAGATACTCGTCCGGCCCGATCTCGACCGTATCTCCGGCGCCGAGCACGCCCGGGCCACCGTAGTAGTCGAGAACGGCATAGGCAGACACAGCAGCAGCCTCGGAGTTGTCGAAGCCGATGTAGCTAGCGATGTCGATCCCCTCCTGCGGCTCGAGAAGGTTGACCATAATCACGGGGATCCCCGCTTCGTTCGCCTGCACAATGGCGGGTTTGATCGCTTCGGTGTCGGCAGGGGATATGGCGATCACGTCAACCCCCTGCGAGATGTAGTCCTCCACGATCGCGAGCTGATCGGCGAACGAGGTGTGGGTGGCCGGCGAACGACTGATGATCTCGACGTCGAAGCCTTCCGCGTTGGCCTCCTCAGCAGCGGCCTCGAAGAAGTCGGTGGCCGTCTGGAACACACCCGTGATGTCCGGCGGCGTCCAACCGATCTTGATCGGCTCCTGCCACCTGCCGCCCTCTTCGCCGCCGCCGCCATCGCCGTCAGAGCCTCCCCCGTCACGTCCACACCCGACCGCGATCATGCCGACCGCGATCAACGCCACGAGGACCCTCGAAGCCTTTCTGCGCATCTCGAACCTCCCCTGTTCTCAGACGGCGGTATATCCACCGTCGATCACGATTTCCGACCCCGTCATGAACGAGGCCCCTTTACTGGCTGCGAAGAGGATGGCGCTGGCGATCTCTTCCTCGTTCCCCAGCCTCTTGAGCGGACGGCTCGATGCGAGCCACTTCTCATGCGCGGCCGGGTCCGGCGCTGAGTTGATGGCTTGCTCTACGAGCGGAGTCCGCGTTGTACCCGGACAAACGGTTACCGAACGAATCCCATCGTTCGAGTGATCTGCGGCAAGTGACTTGGTCAGCATGACCAGGGCAGCCTTCGAGACGTTGTAGGCAGCCTGTCCCGGCACTGCTACCAAACCCGCCTCACTCGAGACGTTGATGATGGTGCCCCCACCGCTCTCCCTCATGAACGGGATCGCCGCTTTCGCAAGCAGGTAGGCCGCGCTCAGGTTGACGCGTAGGAGCTTGTCCAGATCTCCCGGATCCGTCTGTTCGACGTCGGCGAGGAAGTGGGTCCCCGCGTTGTTCACGAGGAGATCCAGGCGCCCGCCTTCTTCGACCGCTGCAGCGACGATTGCCCGAGGAGCTTCGGCTTCCAACAGGTCGGCGGCGTAGAAGTGGCCGCCTGCTCGTTTCTGAAGTTGGTCCTCCACTTCCTGCCCACGCAAGTCGTCCCGGCCGTGAGCGAGGACCCACCAACCTGCATCGCTGAGCGCGAGGGCCGTCGCCCGGCCTATCCCGCTCGTGGCACCAGTCACGATCGCTACGCGCTTCACAGGCTCAACCTCAGATTCGTCGGGTCGAATCCCGCGCGGGCGACCGTCGCCTCATCCAGCACCTGAACCTCGATCTTCGTGCGGTCGCCTCGGTGCCACGCTTGATAGCACTCGAACGGACGGCCCTCCTCATCGAGCGAGATGGACTCCACGAACAGCAGCGGCGCTCCCGGCTCGACCTCCAGGATCGTGGCCAGGTCGTCCCGAGCGACCATCGCTTCGACCACGCGACGTCCGAAACAGACGACCTTCCCCAGCTTCTCTTCGAGGGTCCGATACAGGGACCCGTTCTCGAGATCGGCCGATAACACCGCCTCGGCGAGGTCGGTGGGAAGGTGCGTCTCGACGTACATGACGATGCGCTCGTCGACCCAACGGACGCGCTCCAGA
>CAZRID010000195.1:1626-6217 GCA_964600055.1 uncultured Acidimicrobiaceae bacterium | reverse complement strand
CCCGCCCGCCGTAGACGATCAGATTCTCGGGGTCCTCGGCCACATCCGGGTCGAGATTGTTGAGGAGACATCGGAGTGCGCCTTCCTGCAACCAGCCATGCGTGTTGAGGTCAGTCCCGCGGGGAGCGTGGAGGGGAAATGTGAGGTCGAGCACCGTTTCACCGAGCATATAGAGGCCCGGGAACCGGAATCGTCAGGCAGTCGTTGATTTGGCCATGAAAGCTCGCGTTGGCCTTTCGATGCTCGCTCTGGTCATCGTGGGCTGCGCCAATGCATCAGACGACGCAGCCTCATCGAGTACGACTCTCGATCCGACAATCTCGGCAACACCGTCGACCACGACGACTCGAGCCACCCCATCGACCACGACGACTCAAGCCACAGCCACGACCTCACCGACTACGACGACCACCGTCTTCCCCCCGACAGACTTCGACTGCCCACCCGTGCTGGTCTCGGGGCGAGAAACCGTTCGCATCGATGCCGGATGCTCGGTGATTCCCCTGTCAGTGAGTCCAGCACCCGATACGCGCCGGGGAGGACCGCTCCTCTTCGACGACCTGGCAGGCGGACTCCTGTTTCAGACCGATCAGAAAGTCATCTGGTGGCAAGAATCGGGGGGAGCCGGACCTCGGGAATTGGTCGTTGCAGCGGACGACGAGTCAGTCAGCCTTCAGGACGTGTCTCTCGTCGAGGGTCGAGTGGAAGCGTGGTTCACCCGAGACCGTGGCTCCACCATCGAAGACCACGTGCAGATCCTGGAGCGAGTAGTCATCGATGGCGGCGAGCCATCCGTCGTTGCAGAGACCGGGGCGTGGGAATCCAGTTCGACGGTGACCGTCGGTGGCGAAGTGGTGGCGCGTGAGCACGGAGCCGAAGGTTTCTACTCGTTTGGCCTGACCGATCTTCAATTGAGTAGCCCAGGTTCGACTTCTCAACCCTGGAACCCATACTCGGAGATGGAGATGGACGACACGTTCCTATGTGATGCGTGCCCGGTCGGTCTGATTGTCTCGGACGACGGCCGGCTGGTGGCGTATCGCGATCGGGGCGGCAACGCGGCCGACATCGCTGTCCTCGTGGTCGTAGATCTCGAGTCCGGCGAGGAGACCCATCTCGAGATATCTGGTATCGGAGCGCCGAACAACGCGACAGGCCCGTATGTGGGCGGCCTCGACCTTCTCGGAGACCTCGCCCTGGTCAACATATCAAACGAACTTGGCCAGCCGCTCGCGGCGCGGTGGGTGGATCTCTTTGATGAGGGCGCAGCATGGACGGAACTGCCATTTAGGGGCGATGCGAGATTCCTCCGCAGCGACGTCCAATTCGGCGAGTCCGAATCGGGCTGAACCTACTTCCGCAAGAGACCGTCCAAGCGACGGGAGGCGATTCGGGCCCCGATCAGGCCCATGATCACCAGGAAGGCGACATGGCCGACCAGGCTCCAGTCGAAGATCCCCAGGGAGAACGCCCGGAGCAACTCGGTCCCGTGATAGAGCGGCGAGATCTTGGCGAACTGTTGGATCACCGGCGGATATACGTCGAGGGGGTACAACGTCCCCGAGAACAGGAACAAGGGCAGGGTCACCAGCGACACCAGGTCGAAATCCTGCCACGACCGCATAAAGGTGCATGCAGCGAGACCCACCGCTCCAAAGGCGAATCCGATGAGGACGGCGCCGGGGATGGTCATGATCGCCCACCAGCTAGTCGTGAGCCCCATCGCCACCATCACGACGAGGAAGGCGATCGAGTACAGCGCCCCGCGAAACAGGGCCCAACCGATCTCCCCGATGGCGATGTCGCGCGGGTTCATCGGGGTGGTGAGGATCCCCTCGTAGACATTGCCGAATTTGAGCTTGAAGAAGATGTTGAAAGTCGTTTCGAGGACAGCCCCATTCATGGCCGAGGCGGCCATCAGCGCCGGGGCCACGAAGGCGGTGTACTCGATCGGGATGCCCCCAGGCCCGGTCACATCCCCGACCAGGGCGCCAACCCCGATCCCGATCGAGAACAGATAGAAGACCGGCTCGAAGAATCCGGTGAAGATGATCTTCCACAACCGTCGATAGACCAGGTAGTTCCGTTCCCAGATCCGCTGGGCCCGGAACGGGGTCATTCGGCCGGTCGGGGTGAGCCGGGTCGGAGCGGAGACGCTCATGGCTTGAGTCTCCGCTCCAGGAACCGTGAGGAGAGCACGAGGCCGATTGCGGTCATCGCTACCAGGTAGCCGGCATGGACCCAGATCGGTATCGAGGTCACCACCGAGGAGTCGACGTCGGGGAGGGCGATCTTGCGCACCAACTCGACTCCGTTGAAGAGCGGAGTGACATAGGCGATCGCCTGGAGGAAGTCGGGCAACTGACTGATGGGGAAGAAGGTCCCGGAGAACAAGAAGAGGGGGATGATCCCGAACCGGAACATGGTGGAGAGACTGGTCTCGTCCTCACGGGTGACGGTGAAGGCGGTGACCACGGTCTGGAAGGCAAGACCGGTGAGCACAGCCGGGGGGACGGCGAGTAAGGCCGGCCCGATCTCCAGGGCACCGAACAGCACCGAGATGACAGCGAACACGACCAGCATGAACGTGAGCCGGATCGCACCCCAGTAGAACCGGCCCACAACGATGTCGCTGGGACCGATGGGAGTGGTGATCGCCCCGTGGAACTCCTTTCTCCACTTGATCCCGGCCATGACCGGGAAGGATCCGTCGCCGGCACCACTCTGCATCGCAGTCGCGGCCATGAGCCCGGTTGCGACGAAAGCCAGGTAGGGGACTGCCAGGTCGTTGTCGCTTGCGTCGACAAGCGTCCCCAGGCTCAGCCCTATCGCCGAGAGGAACAACACAGGGTTGACGAAGCTGGAGATCACGGTGCCGCGCCAGGTGCGCCGGTATGCGATGAGCTCACTCTCGACGACGCGCATCGGCCTGGTCAGGGCGGACATCAGTCGATCAGCCTTCGACCGGTCAGCTTGAGGAAAACATCCTCCAGCGTGGACCGTCTGACCATCACCTGTTCGGGATGAATGTCCCTCACGGTCAGCTCGTGTTGGGTGGCGTCGGCGTCGTCTGTGTAGAGGATCACCCGGTCGGCCAGGATCTCGGATGAGTTGGCGACACCTTCCAGTCTCGGTGCTATCACGTCGACGAGACCGTCGGCGAAGCGAAGCTCGACCACCTCGCGGGGGGCGTATTCGGCGATCAGCTGACGCGGCGAGCCTTCGGCGACGATCTTCCCTCCATCCATCACCACGAGCCGGTCGCAGAGTTGCTCGGCCTCGTCCATGTAATGGGTGGTGATGATCAACGTGGCGCCCTGTTGCTTGAGCCGGTAGAGACGGTCCCAGAGCACGTGCCGTGCCTGGGGGTCGAGACCGGTGGTGGGCTCGTCGAGTATCACCAGTTCCGGGTCGTTGATCAGGGCCCGGGCGATGGTCAGCCGTCGTTTCATCCCGCCGGAGAGAGGCTCCACCTTGGACTTGTGCCGATCGGACAGCTGGGCGAACTCGAGCAACTCCTTGGTCCGCTCCCGAATCTCGGCCCGGTTCATGTCGTGGTAGCGCCCGTAGACGTAGAGGTTCTCGGCAACGGTCAGCTCGAGATCGAGGTTGTCCTCCTGGGGGACAACACCCAAGCGCTGTCTGATGGCCCGACCCTGGGTCGTGGGATCGAGGCCGAAGACCGTGAGCTTGCCCTCGGTGATCGGGCTCACCGTGGTGATCATCTTCATCGTCGACGTCTTCCCGGCCCCGTTCGGGCCGAGGAAGCCGAAGGCCTCGCCTTTTGCGATGTCGAAATCGACGGCGTCGACAGCTACGAAGTCTCCGAACTTCTTGGTCAGGCCACGGGCCTGGACGAGAGGTTCAGTCATGACAGTTCGACGGTAGTGCTGCCCTGGGACATCTTCGACCGAGTTTCAGGGGCGACTAGTACCCGTCGTACCGGATAACGGCCTCGGCCGGTTTCCGTCCTCCGAATCGACGGGGTGCAGCCGAATCGCCCGGGTATCCGAGGGCTACGGCGTAGCCGGTTACGACTTGCTCGGGTGCATCGAGGAATGCCCTGGCGTCGGCTGACCGATGCAATGTGATCGGGCAAGAGGCGACCCCGATCGCCTTGGCCGCCAACATGATGTTCTGTGCGACTCGCCCGATGTCGAACATGTTCCCGCCTTCCTCCTTGACCAGGACGATGGTGGCGGCGGAGGCGCGAATCGGATCGGTGAAGTCTCCATGCTCGGCCAGCCCCTGGAGACGGTCGCCCGTCACCACGATGAAGGACCAGTCCTGGCGATTCTTCGAGCTTCCGGTCCATCGAGCCGCCTCGAGGATCGCCTTGAGATCCAGCTTGGAGAGCGGTTCGGGCTTGAAGTCCCGGATGGCGCGTAGCTTCACGATCGACTTGTAGGTGTCGTTCATGGTCCCAGAGCCTAGAGCCACTACCTCCCCCTCCGGCCCTTGCGGGCCACCTCCCCCTTCGGGGGAGGAAACGTGGCCTCTGTTTCTCCCCCCATAGGGGGGAGTGTCGTCTGTTTCCCCCCCGTAGGGGGGAGTACGGCGAAGCCGCGAGGGGGGATCTGAAGACCTCGGC
>CAZRID010000195.1:0-1526 GCA_964600055.1 uncultured Acidimicrobiaceae bacterium | reverse complement strand
CCTTCGGGGAGGAAACGTGGCGTCTGTTTCTCCCCCCGTAGGGGGGAGTACGGCGGAGCCGAGAGGGGGGATCTGAAGACCTCGGCCCTTGCGGGCCACCTCCCGGGGGAGGAAACGTGGCGTCTGTTTCTCCCCCCGTAGGGGGGAGTACGGCGAAGCCGGGAGGGGGGATCTCAGGTCTGGGTCGGGTAGAGGATCATCTGGGTGCAGCGGAACAAGGCGATCTTCCGCTCGGTGTCCTCGGCGGTGACGACGACATCCCAGACCTGGGTGCTCCTCCCCCCATGGGCCAGGGCGCCGTTGGCAACCATCGCCCCGTCGAGCAGCGTGCCCAGGTGATTCGACTTCAGCTCGATTGTGGTGAATCCAATCGCACCATCAGGGAGGCTGGCGACGCATCCGTAGCCGGCCGTGGTGTCGGCGAGGGCGACCACCGATGCCGCATGCAGGTAGCCGTTGGAGGCGAGATGCTTCTCCTCGACGACACATCGCATCAGTGACGACCCGCTGGCCAACTCGATCAGCTCGATGTTCAGAAAGCCCGGCAGGCGGGAGGCCCCGAGCTGCTCCAGGGTGCGGGCCAGCTCCTGTTTGTCCTGGGGGAAATGAGGCATCTCCGGCATGAGGCGCCGCACCCTACCGGTATCGGCGCCGGGTGGAGAAACGACTCTCATCGGATAGGTTGGTGCCGTCCACGTCGTCACAGGAGCCGAAATCGAATGCCTACCCCACACCTCTCAGCCGAGAAGGGCGACTTCGCCCCTTCGATCCTTCTTCCCGGCGACCCGCTGCGTGCCAAGCACATCGCTGACAACTTCCTCCAAGACGTGACACAGGTCAACGATGTCCGCAACATGCTCGGCTTCACGGGCACCTACGACGGGGTTCCCATTTCGGTGATGGGCACGGGGATGGGCATCCCATCGGCGTCGATCTACGCCACCGAGTTGATCACCGAGTACGGGGTGGAGCGACTCATCCGGGTCGGATCATGTGGCGGCATCCTGTCCTCTGTGGAGATCCGTGACGTGATCCTTGCCATCGGCGCATGCACCGACTCCTTTGTGAACCGGGTGCGTTACGGCGGGTACGACTTCTCGGCCACGGCCGACTTTCGCCTGTTGAGGGCGGCAGCCGATGCCGCCGCCGCCCGGGGGATCGAGGTCAAGGTTGGCAATGTCCACTCGGCTGATCTCTTCTACAACCCAGACCCCGAGGCCTTCAACCGCATGGAGGCGATGGGGGTGCTCGCGGTGGAGATGGAGGCGGCCGGTCTCTACGGCGTAGCCGCCGAGAAAGGTGGGCGGGCCCTCACCATCGCCACGGTGTCCGACCATGTCCGAACCGGGGCCTCCACCACATCGGAGGAGCGTCAGCAGACCTTTGACGAGATGGTGGAGATCGCCCTGGAGACGGTCAAAACCGACGTCGGCTGATTAGGCGCGTGTGCAAGTTCCCACCGTGACGGTGGTTGGTTGCACACGAGAATTGTGTGTTGGTTCCCGTGTGCAGGTATCCACCGTGGG
>CAZRID010000194.1:0-6263 GCA_964600055.1 uncultured Acidimicrobiaceae bacterium | reverse complement strand
CAGTGCCGAGAATCGTCAGCGAGCCACCCTCTTCGATGTTTCGCGCCGCACCGAAGAACCGCTTCGGCGGGTAGAGCGCCTGGGAGTCAACACCACCGGAGAGAATTCGGCCCGATGCCGGAGTGGCGAGGTTGTGGGCACGGGCCAGACGGGTGATCGAGTCGAGCAGGATCACGACGTCGGTCCCCATCTCCACCATGCGCTTTGCTCGCTCGATGGCGAGCTCGGAGACCTGGGTGTGCTCCTCGGCGGGACGGTCGAAGGTGGAGTAGATGACTTCTCCCTTGACCGACCGCTGCATGTCGGTGACCTCTTCGGGACGCTCATCGACGAGCACCACCATCAGATAGCACTCGGGATTGTTGGTGGTGATCGACTGTGCGATCTCCTGGAGGACGGTCGTCTTGCCGGCTTTGGGAGGCGAGACGATGAGCCCTCGCTGGCCCTTCCCGATCGGTGCGATCAAATCGACGATCCGGGTCAGGATCCCTTCGGCTCTCCCGTCCACCTCGAGACGAAGTCTCTGATCGGGAAAGAGCGGAGTGAGCGATTCGAACTTGGGCCGTCCCATCGCCTCGTCGGAGGTCATCCCGTTGACCTTGTCGATGCGCACGACCGCGGGGAACTTCTCCTTCGAGCGCGGCGGGCGGATCGGACCGGAGACGATGTCACCCTTGCGGAGGCGAGACTTTCGGACCAGGTTGGCCGAGACATAGACGTCCTTGTCACCTGGCAGGTAGCCGGTAACTCTCAGGAAGCCGTATCCCTCAGGCAGAACGTCGAGAAGTCCCTCGCGGGTCTCGAGATCCTCCTCCGGGATGTACTCGTCCTCGCGACCACCACCACGCCGGCGACGGTTCCGATTGCGATTGCCGCCCTGACGCTGGTCGTCGCCGTAGTCAGGGCGGCCACCTTGGCGCTGCTCGGGGCGCGAGTCATCGCCTTCGTCTGACTCGGGTGCTCCCTCGCCATCCTGTTCAACTCGCTCGATGCGAGGTGTGGCCTGGGGCAACTCGACGTCTTCGGTCGGCAAAGCCTCGGCGACCTGACCAGCCTCTGCGAGGGCGGTGATCAGCTTCGACTTCTGGAGACCATCGGTCTCGATACCTACTGCGTCGGCGATCTGCCTGAGTTCGTCGATCGACTTGCTCTGGAGTTGAGCTCGTGTGGTCATTGGATCCTTCGCGATTCGTCCCTTGTCGGGCTCAATCGGACCGGGAATACGCACCATTGCGTGGCAATGGGGCATGCCTCGAATGAGGACTGTGGGTGGGTCGTCGCGACGTCCCTTGGCGCCGTCAACAAGCCATATGTTAGCCGTTCGGTGCGATTGCGCAAAGCAACCACCGCCTGGGTTATCGGATCAGGCGATCGAGCTCTGAAGGATCGGCGGCAATGGTCGTCGATCGCTCGGGTCTGTCGACCAGATCCTCGAAACCAGGTGGTGGTTGGGGCGTACGCCCCACCGACTGTCGGACAGCCTCAGAGAACTTGGCCGGGTGTGCGGTCCCGATCACAACCTGGGGGCGATCACCGTTTGTCGCGTTGCCCACGAACCAGGCCGTGGCGGTGTGGGGGTCGAGGAGATAGCCGTGACGCCGGTCGACTTCGGCGATGGTGCCACTTATCTGCTCGTCTCCGGCGAAACCGGCCTCGAACTCGCGAGCCGGGTCGCCGGTGAAGCGCTCGAGGTTCGAGGGGACTCTGATGTCCATGGCCGGTGCCAGAGTCGAGATGACCTCGCCATCGCCGCTCGACCCGGTGTTGACAAGGGCGGCGAGCCCACGATTGGCGTTGTTGGCGATCGTGATCCGCTCGATCGGGGCGCCCATCCGCCTCGCCAGCCAGCCCGAGAAAGCATTGCCGAAATTTCCCGTTGGGATCACGACGTCAAAGGGCTCAGCCATCCGGGCGGCGAGATAGATGTAGTAGCCGGCCTGGGCAGCGATCCGCGCCCAGTTGATCGAGTTCACGGCGAGCAGCCCCTCGTGACGCCGAAACGCCTCCTTGACCATCGCCTGGCAGTCGTCAAATGTGCCCTTCACCGCCACCGCGAGCACGTTCTCGTCCTGGATGGTTGTCATCTGCCGACGCTGGAAGTCTGAGACCATCCCTACCGGGTAGAGGATGACGATCCTCAGGTTGGCCCGCCCGCGACAGGCCTCGATCGCTGCCGACCCTGTGTCCCCCGAGGTCGCGCCGAGGACCGTCGCCGGCGAAGTGAGCTCGCGGTCGAGCAGCCGGCCCAGCACCTGAAGCGCATGGTCCTTGAAGGAGAGCGTTGGCCCCCAGAACAACTCGAGCACGGATCGATCCCCGACCTCGATGAGAGGTGCGATCTCAGGGTGGGAGAAGCGGGAGGCCGCCTGCACGACGATTGGGCCCACCTGTTCGGCACCATAGAGAGTCAACGATGCGGTGACGGCCTGCTGATAGGACCAATTCTCCCAACCGTCAGGCAGCGGCGGGATCTCATCGGGCACATAGAGGCCACCGTCGGAGGCGAGACCGGCCAGGAGCGCACCCCGAAAATCCAGCTCCGGTGCGTCACCCCTGGTCGAGACGTACTTCACGGATGGGAGGGTAGGTGCCCCCGCCTCGATAAGATTGGCCCTACAAGCTCCCGTAGCTCAGGGGATAGAGCACCGGCCTCCGGAGCCGGGTGCGCAGGTTCGAATCCTGCCGGGAGCGCTGTCATATTGCCGGCCGACTGGCTTGATTGCTGGCCGACTTTGCCCGAGGCCAACCCTCATCCCACCGCAGAGAACCAGGGGCACATCGACGCAGCGTCGGGCACAGACGCCGGTCGGCCAGAGCTTCCGCCCCGGTCGGTCGGAGATGCGCCCCGGTCGTCGGTTCGCCGCATATTCGCGCGCCGGTCGGCCGGAGCTACCGCCTCGCTACCCGCTTCGCTGCATAGTCGGGCGCCGGTCGGCTGGAGCTTCTGCCCCGTCGCCGATCCGCCGCACCATTGCCACGAGCCAAAGTGGCCCGGCAACGACACTCTTGTCACCGTTGTCCCATAGACTTATCCACATGCCACGAGCCATATGGAAGGGCGCTATCAACTTCGGGCTGGTCACGATCCCGGTTGGCCTGTACACGGCCACCGACAACAAGACGCCCAAGTTCAAGCAACTACGCAAGACCGATCACTCCCCCATTCGCTACAAGCGAGTCGCCGAGGCCGACGGCAAGGAGGTCGAGTGGGACGAGATCGTCAAGGGCTATGAGTTCGAGAAGGACCGCTATGTCGTGTTCACCGACGAGGAGCTCGAGTCGGCGCATGCCGACGGGAGCAAGCTCGTCGACGTGGTCCAGTTCGTCGACGAGTCCGAGATCGACCCGATGTACTACAAGTCGTCGTATTACCTCGCCCCGGAAAAGACAGGGATCAAGGCATACAAGATTCTCGAGGAGGCCCTGGAAGACAAGGGGCGGGTGGCCATAGCCAAGGTGTCGATTCGGGAAAAGCAACAGCTCGCCACGCTTCGAGCCAAGGACGGAGTCATCGTCATGGAGACGATGTACTGGCCCGACGAGCTCCGTGAGGCCGAGTTCGAAGAGCTTGACGCAAAGGTCGAGATCAGACCCGAGGAGGTCGAGATGGCCGGCTCGCTGATCGACAATCTGACCAGGCCCTTCGACGCCGATGCGTATGTCGATCGGACCCGGGAGACGATCGAGGATCTCGCATCCAAAAAGGTGGCCGGCGAGGAGATAATCGTAGGTTCCACCTCTCCGGAACCGACCAAGGTTGTCGATCTGCTCGAAGCACTCAAGGCCTCGGTGGAGGCAACCAAGGGCAAGGAAACCAAGAGGGCGAAGGCCGGCTAGAGCGGGCCCTCCTCGGCCCAGGTCACTGTTTCCGGATCTGCTATCTCGATTCCCTTGTACACGGGCGCCCTGAGATGGAAGTCATGGGTCCACTCCTTGTACTCGACATCGACGACGATGCCCGGCTCCACCCAGACCGGTTTGGTCGGTTTGGGCAGAACGACCTGGTTATAGAAGGGGCTCGTCGGGCGTTCTATCTGACGAAGGGCGCCGGAGAAAGCGGCGAGCGCCGCCTCGTCGAAGCCCGACCCGACCGCGGCGATCCATCGCAGACCCTCTTCATCGTTGAGCCCGACCAGGATCGACCCGAAGGTGGCGGCTCTCCCACCTTCACCCGGAAGATACCCGCCGACAACGGCTCGGAGCCGTCGTTTCACCGGAACCTTGCGCCAATCAGGTGATCGGCGCCCCGGCACATACGGAGACCCCGATCGTTTGCCGACGATGCCCTCCAGACCCTGCGCCTTTGCCGCCTCGAACAAGGTCACCCCACACTCCGCCGTTGGCTCCGGCACCACTATCGGCTTGGGGATGTCGAGTGCCTCGAGACGGGCCCTGCGCTCCTCGTAAGGAAGACCGATCAGGCTCTCGCCCGAGGCAAACAAGACGTCGAACACGATGAGATTGACCCCGACCTCGGCTCCGGTGCCCTGTCCGCCGAACCCGGTCCTTCGCTGAAGATTGGAGAAAGAAGGGCGACCAAATTCGTCAAACGCCACGATCTCCCCGTCAACCGCGACACCATCCGGGATGGGAAGGCTCGAGAGCTCGGGAAATGGCCCAGTGAGATCGAGCCCGCGTCGGGATCGGGCACGGACCTGCCCCCCATCGGCGGAAACCACCGCCCGGTATCCGTCCCACTTGACCTCGAACCACCAACTGGGGTCGTCAAACGCAGCGGGCCAGCGTGTGGCCAGCATCGGCTCGAAGTCGGGCACGCTCAATGGCGTGCCAGCTCCTCCCGGACCAGACGGTTGACCATGCCACCATCAAGATCCTGACCGTGACTCTTCATGAGCTGCCCGGTGACCCGCCCTGCGTACCTCTCGTCCCCCGCCACCCCCAGCTCGTCGATGGCGGATCGGACGAGGGCGCGAGTCGCCTCTTCGTCGAGTTTCTGAGGAAGCCAGCGGGACAGATACTCGACCTCGAAGCCAAGTTTGGTGGCCATGGCCTCGCCGCGCTCACCGAAGTCGGCGTACTCCTGGCGTGACTTCTCCATTTTCTTCACATACGAAATGATTACCTGCCGGTAGAGATCGTCGTCCACCTCACCGGTGAACCCGGGCTGACTGCGGGTTTGGGAGACTTCTGTCTCGATTTGGCGGATCACGTCGCGGCGAGGCCCATCCTTGGATTTCATCGCGTCTCTGAGCTCCTGGGCGAGCTCTTCCTTGATGCTCATGGGTTTCTCCCAACGATGCCGCGGACGAGGCCCGGGTCGTCGGTAATCATGCCCGTCACCCCGAGACTGGCCAACTCATCGGCACGGTCCGGGTCGTTGACCACCCATGGAAAGACCCGCAACCCAGTCTCGAGCGCACGCGCCAGCCCGAGAGTCGGGAACTCGATCGAAGGAACCAAAGCCGGGTGCCCGACGTCCAAACACTCGTCGATGGCCCGGTCGATGTCGCCCGAGCCTCCGACCAGCACGCCGGTCGCCACGTCGGGGAACACCCGATGGACGGCGGCCAGAGACTCCCAATTGAATGAGGTGACCATGTCCCCTGGTCGTGCCCTCTCTGCCGCCTCCAAGGCGACACGGTGGTCAGGCTCGAATCCGGGCTCGTGGGGCACGTTCTTGATCTCGAATTGGATGGGAAGAGCGGGAAGAGCGGCAACGACTTCGTCGAGAAGGGCCGGTTGGTGACCGTCACCGAGATCAACGTCGCCGAGGACCGACCACGGGTTCGACGACACTTCGAGGCCCCCGATCGAAGGGTCGTGCGAGAGGACGAGTTTTCCGTCCGAAGAGCGTCGAATGTCGAGTTCGACACCATCGGCGATCAATGCCGCAGCCAGGAAACCGGCCAGCGTGTTATCGGGGAATCGGGTCGGCCAGCCACGATGACCGACAACCATCAGTGCGTCTTTCAATCCATCCACTCCAAAGAAAACCATTTACAGGCGGACATCCCGACAGTATCGTCAGGTTCGGAAATCCACAGTTCCCGTCGTTCGTAGACGGGAACGCTTGTGAAAAAGATCACAAAGTGAGGAACTCTTGCTTACAACAATCACGACAGATTGGAGGGACCTGGCAGCTTGCCGGGATTCCGAGCCAACTCTGTTCTTCCCGGTGGGCACCACCGGCCCGGCCATCGACCAGATAGAGGCTGCGATCGTCATTTGTTCGACCTGCCCTGTCCAAGAGAGCTGTCTCCAGTATGCCCTCGAAACCAACCAGGAATCCGGGGTCTGGGGCG
>CAZRID010000193.1:0-6298 GCA_964600055.1 uncultured Acidimicrobiaceae bacterium | reverse complement strand
ACCAGAATCCGGAACCAGCCACCCCCATTATCCCTGGGGAGTACCCCGAAGGGGGTTTCTCCGTTGAGCTGGGCTAGTGACGGGCCACTAGCTGGTGGGGATCCAGACCAGCTTGAGTTCGGTGACCCTGATGTCGGTCTTCTCCAGGGGGATCTCCACCTCTTCCATCGACTCTGCCTTGGCGGCGAACTCGTCCTCGAGGTTGGCGACCTCCTCCTCGAGATCGGCTTGAAGTTCCGCCAGCTCGGCTTGGTCTTCGTTGAGTGCTGCCTTCGCATTCTCGGCCCGAGCCCTTGCCTGACTGCTCGCAGACCGTCGTCTCGCCGCCCCGCCCAGCGGGTTGGACCGATTTCGTCCCCCGAGCAGGACGCCGATGATGTCCCCGGCCCCGGACAACAACTCTTCTGTTTGTTTGGAGCCGGCCGTGGCATCGAGGTCGGCGACCCGGTTCTCAGCCTTGGATAGCGCGGCCTGGGCCCGTTCCAGCCGGGCCCGGTATTTGTCCCGGAGCTTGGCGATGGCCTCGTCGGTCGCCTGCTCGGCGGTCTCGGTGGTCCTGGCCACGAAGTTCTCCCGGGATTCACCCGGGCGCGAGTACAGCTCCAGCTCGGTGTTCTTGAAAACGGTCACCTTTCTGGCGCCGACCAGGTGACTCTTAAGATCGGACTCCAGGCCGGTCCAGAACGTCTTGGCGTCGATCTTCACCTCTGGCAGGGTGAAGGTGGCCCCTCCGGGGACGACATCCCTGAAGTCACGGAGGTCGTGATCGACCTCACGTATCGAATCGGGGACGAGCACGGGGGCGAGCGGAAAGACGACGGCCTCGTAGACCTCTTGATGGTTCAACGCCGCTTTGGTGTCGTCGTAGAGCAGGTTGACGGTGGCCGCGACTGCCGCCTCGTATTGAGTGCCTGTGGGATCAGCCCCAACATCGCCGGCCCATGTGGCCGCCGGGTCCAGGAACGCCGTCAGCACACCTTCGGCGGTCTTTGGCATCACGGGCACGGCGTCATCGACTGGCAACGATGCGGGGGGCGGCCCGGCCATCTCTGCGGCGGGCGGCTCGGCCACGTCTGCGGACGAGGACGGGGGAGCAATTGTGGCTTGGTCGGCAACCAGTGCTTCAGCAGTCGGACGCGCCCTGCCCTCCATGAGACTCGACACCTGGTCCCGCGTCAGCGGCCCGGCCAGGTAGGACATGGCCCATCTGGTGTCGAACAACGTCGGCTCGGAGGACTTCGTCGAGTTGAGGACGAACTGGCGCTTGGCCAGGTCTGAAATCAGCTTGTCATAGGCCTTGACGTCGACGGTCCCCGCAGCGCTCTCGATCCCCTCGAGGATCCGTTTCTTGTCGTTCTCGGTCTGGAGCCTGCCCACCATCCAGGTGCCGGCGTTGGACATCGCCTTGTAGTCGAGGTCGACCGGGTTCTGGGTGGACAGGATCATCCCGACGCCTTGGGCGCGGGCCTGCTTGAGGATGGTCAAGATCGGCTTCTTGGACGGCGGCTCGGCCGTGGGTGGGGCAAAACCGAAGACCTCGTCCATGTAGACCAGGGCACGGAGATCGGAGGTGCCCGGCTGACCCCGTAACCAGGTGACCAGCTTGGAGAGGAGGAGGGTGACAACGAACTGGCGCTCGGAGTCCGAGAGGTGGGAGAGATACACGATGGCGGCCTTCGTCCTGTCGCCGCCGGTGAGCATCGTGGCGATGTCGAGAGGCTCGCCCTCGAGCCAGGAAGCAAAAGACGGCGAGGCCAGGAGCCCGTTGAGCTTCATGGCCAGGGCCATGCGCCCTTTCTCAGGGAAGAAGGTGTCGACGTCGAAGACCCCGAGCTTGCGGAAAGGGGGGTTCGGCACCTGGCCGACGAGGGTGGCCAGGTCCATGTCCCGGCCCTCGCGCCAGAACGTCTCGATGATCGTTGAAAGAAGGATATGTTCCGGTCCGGCTACCGGATCCGACTCGATTCCAACCATGACCAGCAGAGACGAGACCAGGCCCTCGATCTCGTCCCGGATCAACTCTGCCTGGGACTCCCACTCCAGGGGAGGAGCCGTCATCGAGCCCAGAATGTTGAGGGAAACGCCCGCGGCCGAGCCGGGGGTGTAGATCGTTATCTCGGAACCATCCCGCAGCCGGGTCAGGCGCGCTGCGTCGATCCCCGACTTGGAGAGGCCCTCTTTCCAACTGGACGCGGTGTCGGCTGCAAGCTGATCCGGGGTGACTCCCTGTTTCTCGGCCTCGGCCTCGTCGATCCATGGCCGGAAGTCGGAAGCCTGGAAATCGGGGAAGGAGAGCAGAAGGTTTCCCATGTCGCCCTTGGGGTCGATGATGAGACAGGGGATGTCGTTGAGCAGTGCTTCCTCGAGGATGCCGATACCGAGACCGGTCTTCCCGGACCCGGTCATGCCCACGATGACGCCGTGTGTGGTGAAGTCCGAGCCCTCGACGACTACAGGCGAACCGTCACTTCCTTCGCCCGATTGGTGCCCGATGAAGAGTTGGCCTTTCTCAATGTCCATGGGCACGAATATATGCCACCTACGGCAGGCCCGTCCTAATTCGTCCGGTCTATCGGTCCTGTGGTCTTAACCTGTCCAGGTCAAGCACCCCTTGACCTGAATCAAGCCTTGAAGTCGTAGGTCTCTTTCAATGTTCTCCCAACAAATGACCCCCTGGTCGGTGCTGCGCGACGGGATCCGTCTCATCTGGCGGTTCGTCAGGGCACATCCGGCGCCTTTTTGGCTCGCCGTGTCCGGCGCAGCCGTGTTCGCCGGGGCCATCATCGCCTCGGCGTGGGTGATCGGCTGGGTCACCGATGCCCTGATCATCCCTGTGCTCGACGAGGGGGTGGACCCCGCGGGACTTGTCCTCCCGGGTGTGATTGCAATCCTTGGAGTAGCAATCTTCAAGGCAGCGGGCATCGTGCTTCGCCGCACATCCGCGGGCTTCCTCCAGTTCAGGACCCGCCAGGACGTCAGAAATCAGCTTCTGGCACACCAACTCTCACTCAAGATGTCCTGGTTCAATCGCCAGGCGGTTGGTGACCTTCTCGCCGTGGCCGAGTCCGACGTCGACCAGGGAACCGGCGTGCTCGGCCCCCTTCCTTATGCCACTGGAGTCACCCTTCTCCTCTTCGGGACAACTGCCATGATCACTGTGATCGATCCCTGGCTGGGTCTGGCGGCGGTGATCGGGCTCGTCGTCATGCTCGTGATCGACGTTCGTGGCAGCTGGCTCACCTACGGGCTTTGGGAAGAGGTGCAGGTGGCCCGTGGCGAAGTCTCAACCGTGGCTCATGAGTCGTTCGATGGTGCCCTCACCGTCAAGTCCCTCGGGCGGGAGGACTACGTGTCGGATCGGTTCGGGCACGTCTCGGACAAGGTGAGGGACCGTCTGATCACCGTCAACTCGACATGGGCCTCATACCAGTCGGTGATACGCGTGCTTCCCCAGGTCATGATCATTGCCCTGCTCGTCGTAGGTGCGACCCGGGTGGACACCGGGGCGATGACTGCAGGTGAGCTGGTCACCGTTGCCTATCTGGTCTCGCTTCTCGCCTTCCCGATCCAGCTGATCGGCTTCGTCTTGTGGGACCTGGCTGGGAGTCTCGCCGGCTGGCGCCGGGTCCAGGATGTCTTCGATGCCGACGACCACGTTGCCTACGGTGACGCCACGGCTCGGACCATGGCCGGGCCGGCGCGGGTCCATGGGGAGACGGTGGGCTTCTCGTATGACGGAAGCGGGCAGGTCCTGGACGATCTCAACGTGCATCTGACGGCTGGTACCACCCTGGCCGTTGTCGGCCCGACGGCGTCGGGCAAATCGACACTGAGCCTGCTCCTGGCACGGCTGTGGGACCCCGATTCGGGAGCTATCCAGCTCGATGGTGCCGACCTTCGCTCATTCAGCGTTTCCGAGCTGCCCAAAGAGGTTTCCTACGTCGCCCAGGACGCATTTCTGTTCGATGACACCGTGGCGGGCAACATCACCCTCGGTGAGGCGTTCTCCGAGACTGATTTGAGAGGCGCCGCCAGGCTGGCCGGGGCCGAAGTCTTCATCTCTGAGCTCTCCGACGGGTACGACACCCAGTTGGGAGAGCGGGGAACCACCCTGTCGGGCGGGCAACGACAACGCATTGCCCTGGCCCGGGCTTTGATTCGCAAGCCACGTTTGCTGATCCTCGACGATGCGACATCTGCGGTCGACCCTTCGGTGGAAGCAGAGATCCTGCGCAGCCTCAAGAGCGCGGCCCTCCCCTCCACGATCGTCGTCGTCGCCTATCGGCCCGCCTCGATCAGGCTCGCCGACGAAGTGGTGTACGTCGATGAGCGACGGGTGCTTGCCCAGGGTCTACACGATGACTTGTTGGAGACCACTCCCGGTTACGCCCGGCTGGTTCAGGCCTACGAGGACGACGCCCGACGGATGGAGGAGGAGGCGTCATGAGCGACGAACAGGCAACCGGCAGGGTGCTAGGGCGGGCGATGCAGGTTGCCCCTGCCCTGAAGAGCGGCCTTCGACTCACACTCCTCATGGCTATGGCCGGCCAGGCGATCACCGTCGTAACACCGATCGTCATCCAGAAGATCATCGACGACGACATCCTCGGGTCGGGCGGGATCGAGATGTCTGGCGTCCTGGCCAAAGGTGGTATCGCCGTCCTCGCCCTTGTGATCGGTGTGGTGGTGGCGCGGGCGTCCGTTCTCCGTCTGATCAGGTCCTCGTCGACAGGTCTATCGGATCTGCGCACGTTGACGTTCCGTCATCTGCTCCGTCGCTCGGTGCTCCACGTCGAGGCGGACCGTCGTGGCGACCTGGTCTCACGCGTCACCTCGGACGTGACCACCCTGCAAGAGTTCATGGAATGGGGCGGGATCGGGATGGTCATCGCCACCAGCCAGGTGGTGCTTGCCCTTGCCGTCATGGTCTTCTACGAGTGGCGTCTGGCCCTAGTGGCCGTGATCGGAGTGTTCCTTTACCTGCTGCTCATGCGATGGTTCCAGAAGGTCCTGGCCCGCAACTACGACAAGGTGCGGACCGAGGTCGGTCACTCCCTGGGTGTCCTGAGTGAGTCGATCAGCGCCATCCCCGTGGTGCGTGCTTACGGGATCGAGCAGCCCACTACGGACAAGGTGGCCGATGCGTTGGAGAAGCGGTTCTGGATCGAGTTCAGGACGGCACGATTCGGAAATATCCTCTTCTCATCGGCCGAGGTGTTTGCCGGGGCACTCACCGCCGCCATCGTTGTCGGCGGGATACTCATCGGGACCACACTGGGAATGACGGCCGGGACGCTCGTTGCCTTTCTCTTCCTGACCAATCTCCTGATCGAGCCGCTTCAGATCGTCGTCGAGACGCTGGACTTCGCCCAGAGCGCAGCCTCGGGCTTGCGTCGGATCCTGGGGACTCTGGATACCGAGGTGGACATGCCCGATCCCGTGGATCCTGATCATCTCCGGATTGGCGGTCTCAGCGCGCGTCTCCATGAAGTCGGATTCACGTATCCGACCGGGGGCGAGGTGCTGAGGGACGTGACCGTCGACATCCCGGTCGGGTCGCGAATTGCCGTGGTTGGTGAGACAGGGTCCGGCAAGACGACATTCGCCAAGCTGTTGGTCCGGCTTCTGGACCCGAACCGGGGCACGGTCTCGATCGGTGGCGTCAATGCCAAGCGGATCAAGATCGATGAGTTGCGAGATCGGGTCGCGTTCGTGCCCCAGGAGGGTTTCCTGTTCGACGACACGGTCGCCAACAACATTCGATACGGCAGTCCCGAAGCGAGCGATGCCGAGGTCTGGACCGCTTTCCACGAGCTGGGTCTTGGGGTCTGGGTGGAGGGTTTGCCCCAGGGTCTGGACACCAGGGTCGGTGAGCGGGGTGGCAACCTCTCGGCCGGTGAGCGACAGCTGGTCGCCCTGGTGCGAGCCTGGATCGGCTCGCCCGACCTGCTGGTGCTCGACGAGGCGACTTCGGCCATTGACCCTGCCCTTGACGTGGCGTTGCGTCAGGCCATCGAGCGTCTGATCGAGGGACGGACATCGGTCACGATCGCGCACCGGCTGGCGACCGCCGAGGCATCCGACGAGGTCCTCGTCTTCGACGCCGGAGTGTTGGTGGAGCGAGGCCACCATCGCGATCTGCTGGCCCGAGCCGGCGTGTACGCCAACCTCTACGCCGACTGGTCGACCGGAACCAAGTCCGTCTGAAGTCTAAGACCCCCTCCGGCCCTTGCGGGCCACCTCCCCCTTCGGGGGAGGAAATGGTGGTCTTGTTTCTCCCCCCGCAGGGGGGAGTACG
>CAZRID010000192.1:0-6346 GCA_964600055.1 uncultured Acidimicrobiaceae bacterium | reverse complement strand
TCTCCCGGCTATCCGGACTTGGGCAAGTGAGCCATTTAGTGGCGCTGACATTTGTGCTCCTCTGGACCCCTGCACCTACAGCATGTCTGGTAAGAATCCTGGTCCTGACAAACCTTCGGGGGAGTTGAAGCCGTCTGGACAGGACGGAGCGCCCAGGAAAGGCGAAAGGCAATTCCGCTTCGGTGCAACAAGCTCACCATGGCCGGACAGGTTCCAACCTCACCCTGATCGAAAACAGGACCCTTGGTGTCAGGGGGGTGAGGTTTGGGAAAAGGCGCTGAGGCCCCTTTGATGAAACTGTACCGAGCCTCGGCCTGACCGGAGCGGGCGTAGTCGTCCCGGTCAGCCCTCGGAAGGTTGGCGTCCACCGGGCCGGGAGGGAAGAAATCATCTCCCAGGCAAACTTCAGACCCGACCCGGTGAGCGTAACCCTGTGCATGAACGAAAAGGGCCGGGATCCGATCTCGATTGGCGCAAGAATGGCTCCATGTCCACTTGGATCGAGAGGCTTAAGGCGACCACTCGCATCAGTAGCCAGTGGAACAGGAAGCCGGTGTCAGCCTTCCAGATGCGGATGCCAGAACGACCATTGAAGGTCGTAGTTGATAGGGACTCGGTCGAAAGTACACGTAGTCGAGGTCGGACAGTCCCTGCGGTCCCAGTTGGCGTGCTCTTGTCGCCACGCCTCCGTCAGCCGCTGGATCGTCGAGGCCGACAGCCCGGCGTCGGACCCGAAGAACTCTTCGAGGGCGGGAGCGAAGTCTCCCGTCGACAAGCCCCGCAGATACAGCACCGGCAACACCTCGGTCACCTTCGGGGACCGGCGCATGTAGCGGGGCAGAATCGCCGGGGAGAACCCCTGGTCCGGTCTCGGACCGTGCACCAGGGGAGCCCGGACTTCCACCATTCCTGCCCCCGTCGTCACCTCCCGGGTCGGCAGATGGCCGTTGCCGACCACCACCCGCCGTCCCGCCCCATCAACCACATGAGCGTGGGCGTCCAGATGCGCCCGTCGTTCCGTCTCCAACGCCACCGCCAGCATCTCCTGGGCCGCTAGGCGACACAACTCGTCGAGCCCACCCCGCCCTCCAAGGCGGATGGCACCTCAACACTCTCATCGTTGACTATCTTGAACATCGGCGTACTCCTCCTCGCCGGCTCCCACCGGCGATCGTCTGACATGGACATCAGGAGGGTACGTCGCGTCCCAACCAGCAACCGGTCATCCACAACCTACGGGTATACCTCGTGGGTTTGTTATGTAGCTTGGGCTGACCGTGCCCCTTGGTGGCCTTTCTCGGCTCGGACTCGGGAGCGTTCTCGCCGTTGGGCAGCCAGGAGTTCGGGATCTCGAGCGTGGGCGTTGCGCCAGCGAAGGTGCGCTTGGAGCCGGCGGGTCAATACGACATGGTTGGGGTGGTTCGAGTTGTTGAGCACGAACTCGCGGAGTGGCCCGAAGTGGGCCTCGATCGGGTTCGCCCACGAGCTGTAGGTAGGCGTGAAGCACAAAGTGCTCGCCGGCGGGACAGAGCCTGTCAAGTCTGTGAGGTAGTGCGCTCTATCCCTTGACCATCCGGTAGGGCGTCGCTACAGTGCCAAATATTGAAAACAGTTTTCGGCTAGTGAAGTTTGTGAGGAGGCCGGAGTCGCATGAAGGGTGCGTTCGGAGGTCCGGAGTACTTGGCGGGCTCATGCGCGGTTATTACGGGAGGGGGCGGCGATCTGGGTCTCGCCTCTGCCAGAGCACTGGGCACGGCGGGCGCACGAGTCGTTCTGGTCGATAGTTCCGAGCCCGCGCTTTCGGCTGCAGAGGACCATCTGAGTGGACTCGGCGTCCTCGTGGATGTGCTGGCAGCGGATGTCCGCGACGCTGCTGCTTATGATCGTCTGCTGGCGCTCGACGCCACAGCGAATGGAGTCGACATCCTCGTCAACGCTGCGGGTGTTCAGTCCCGACAGTCGACATCCGACTTGGACATGTCGGAGTTCGACCGGCTTTGGGAGATCAACGTACGGGCGCTGGTCGCGCTTACGAAGGCGGTCCTTCCGGCCATGATCGCGAAAAGGTCAGGCGCCATTGTCAACTTCTGCTCTGTTGGGTCGTTCATTGGCCTTCCTGGCAAGGTCGCGTATGCGACGACCAAGGGTGCAGTCGCGCAGTTCACACGTACGCTCGCTGTCGAGGTCGCGAGTTTGGGAGTCCGGTGCAACGGGATCGCTCCTGGCATGTTCCTGACCAACATGACTCGGGAAATGCTCGATGCCCCGGCCGCGCTCCAAAGGTCCCTTCGCAATATCCCGATGGGTCGTCTTGGCGACGCGGCCACGGACCTTGGAGGTCTGATCCTGCTACTTGCGGGACCAGCGGGGGCGTACATCAACGGCGAGATCGTTCGGCTGGATGGCGGACGACTGGCAGGAGGCTGATTTGGATCGTCAAGTAGTTCCGACGCATTCAGAGAGGAACGAAGGTTCCTCAACCGTCGAGTAAGGCTAGATATAGAGCTGGATATCGAAAGGAGAGTGCTGATGCACTCAAGAGTTGACCGCCCCCGTTGGGGAGTGAGGCACCTGTTCCGCAACATAACGGCCATGATGTGTGCCGTTGTTCTATTGGCCGCTTGTAGTTCGAGTAGCGATACGAATGGAGAGAATGGTGGGGCATCGCCGGACGGCCCCGGTACGAGTGTCGCCACCGATCCCGGTGGTGTGAAGTCGATCACGTTCTCCGCGTACACATGGCTGGAGCCGGGCCGCAACGAGGGCATCTGGAACGTGGTCTCGGGGTTCATGGACGAGAACCCCGACGTCGTGATCGGCCAGCGAGGGATCCCATTCTCGCGTTACGAGGAGATCATCCTCCAGGAACTCGCCGCTGGTACCGGGCCCGACCTCATGTGGCTCCGGGCGAACCAGTTCTCCGCTGCCGCCGAGGCAGGCTTCCTGGCGAACCTCGACGACCTGATAGATGAGAGCAACTTCGGTGACTCGCTCGTGGTTGAGAACGAGATCGGCATGGTGGACGGCAGCCGGTACGGCTACGTCTCTGAGATCACCAACTTCGGTCTCATGTACAACTCCGAGATCCTCGCCGCCGCAGGCATCGACCCGCCAACGACGTTCGAGGAGCTGCTATCTGCCTCCCGTGAGCTCACCGACGTGAGTGCCGGTCAGTACGGATTCGCCGTGCGGCATACGATGGATGAGTCCAGCGGCTGGTTCACGGACCTCTCGTACTTCCTGTACGGTTACGACGGTCGGTGGACCGACGAGAACGGCTACCCGACCTTCGACACCCCGGAGATGCACGAGGCGATGTCAGCGTGGATGGAGATCTACGATGCCGACGTCATGCCTGTCGGGACCGACGCTTCGACCTTCCGCAGGATGTACTCGGAAGGCAACATAGCCATGATGCTTCAGAACCAGAACATCCACGCTCAAGTGATTGGTCTGAATCCGGAAATGGCGACGAGAACGCTGGCGGTTCCGCCACCATTCCCAAGCGGAGCGGTTCCGACGATCCCCGCGTTCCTCGCGGTGAACCCAAACAGCCCATACGTCGAGGAGGCGGCTGCGTTGATCGAGTTCCTTCTCCAGCCGGATCAGCAGCAGGCGCTCGCCGCCGCATACCTCGGTGGCTCGCCTGCCACCGATGTGTACGACAGCCCGTCTCCTGAACTCCAGGCGCTCCTCGACAGCGCGCCGTACCTCGGCGAAGTGGAACGGGCCGTCGCCGGCGGCGCGGGTGTAAGCGCCGTACCCGTCGGCGCCGGCCACGTCGCGATCGAATACGGCTCGATATTCGTGAGCGAGCTCGATCAAGTGCAGGCAGGGCAGAAGACGCTCGAAGAAGCGTTGGCCAGCGCCCAGGAAAGAGCGATGGCTGTCGCTGAAGCCGACCCGATCATCAGTGCGAGGGGATGAGTTCATCCTTGGGCCACCTAAGCATGCGGCTCGGGGCGGCGCCACGTACGGTCTCACCGCGCGTGGCGCTCGTCCCGGGTGGCATGCAGGCGACGGGGCACGAAGGCGTTTGATGGCCTCTTCCCTCACTTCGAGGAAACGCTTTCGTACCGGCACCAAACACCAGGTTGCGGGCGAGGTTCGATGGACGCCCTATATGTTCATCCTGGTTCCTCTCGTGTACACGCTATTGATCCAAGGCTACGCGATTGTCCACGGCTTCTACTTGAGCCTCACCGACGCCAACCTCCTCCGTCCTGGTGCCGAGGGGTTCGTCGGACTCTCGAACTACGTCGGCGCGCTTTCGAATCCGCAGTTCCGCAGCACCATGATCTTGACGCTGGTGTATACGGCGGCATGCACGGTCGGTGCGGTGGGACTCGGACTGATGGCTGCATTCCTCCTGAACATTCCGTTCCGCGGGCAATCTCTGGTCCGATCATTGATGGTGGCGCCATGGGCGATGCCGAGTGTCGCTGCCGTTGTGATCTTCGTGTGGATCTACAACAACCAGTTCGGGGCCGCCAACTATTTTCTGACGACCATCGGCGTGCTGGACAACTACGAGCAGTGGCTGAGCAACCCGGATCTCGCCCTTCCGGCCGTGGTCAGTGTGACCGTCTGGAAGCTGTTTCCCTTGTGCGCTTTGGTGCTGTTGGCCGCTATGCAGTCGATCCCGGGCGAGCTCTACGAGGCGGCGCAGATCGACCGCGCCGACACTCTGCATGTCGCAAAGAACGTGACGCTACCGAGCATCGTCCCGACACTGCTCACGATATCGCTGTTTGTGACCATCTGGTCGTTGCGACGCTTCGAGGTGATCTGGCTCATGACTCAAGGCGGGCCTGCCTACAGAACCAACACCATCGTCATCGACGTCTATCGGGAGACATTCCGATTCTTCAGGAGTGGCATGGGAGCCACCATGGGCACGCTGGGTTTGTTGATCTCCGGCGCTGTGACTCTCGTCTACTTTGCAGTGCAGCGAGGGATCGAGCGTGCCAGAGGAGGTGCCTGACCTGATGACACGTGCAGGCGTCATCGTCCGCTACTCAGTGATGATTGCGGTGATCGTCGTGGCTCTATTCCCGATCTACTGGATGTTCGTCACCGCGTCGTTGCCCGGCGAACTGTTCCAGGTTCCTCCGAGACTCCTGCCGAGAATGCACTTCTGGGGCACCGTACAGAACGTACTACAGAGCACACCGATGCTTTCGTGGCTTCGTAACTCGGCAGTCATCGCCTTCGGGACAGCCCTGACGAGCGTCGCCATGGCATTGCTCGTCGGGTACGCCCTCTCGCGGTTTCGATTCCGGGGCCGGGGTGGTTTCGGGTTCATGCTTTTCGCCAGCCAGATGCTGCCTGAAGCGCTGATCGTCGTTCCGCTCTACTCACTGTTCCTGCACTTTGCTCTGCTCGACGGACACTTCGGGTTGGTGCTGGTGAACGCGTCCTTCATGATGCCGGTAGTGGCATGGATCCTGAAGGCTGCGATCGATGCGGTGCCGCTCGAGCTCGAGGAGGCTGCGCGCGTGGACGGCTGCCGTCGGTTCGCCATCCTGACAACTGTGGTGCTACCCGTCATCATGCCGAGCGTCGCCGCGGGAGCCGTGATTGCCTTCTTCCATGGCTGGAACGAGTACCTGTTCGCCGTCACTTTCATTCAGACCGAAGCAATGTGGCCGGCGTCGGTCGGTCTGGCTTCGTTCATCGGTGAATACATCACCCCGATAGATCAGATAATGGCTGCGGCCACGGTCTACGCGATACCAGCGCTCGTCTTCTTCATGGCGGCTCAGAGACGCGTCGTATCCGGGCTCACTGCGGGAAGCGTGAAGGGCTAGGAGGAATCAGGTGTCAGAAGTCCAACTCAAGAACCTGAGTAAGGCGTTCGGTGACGTGGTCGCCGTGGATGAGGTCGACATCACCGCGTCGCATGGTGAGTTCCTCGTCCTCCTCGGCCCGTCGGGATGCGGCAAGTCGACGCTCCTGCGGATGATCGCAGGGTTGACCCCACCGACCAGCGGTGAATTACTCATCGGCGGTGTCGACATGAAGAATGTAGATGTGCGGCGACGTGATATCGCCTTCGTGTTCCAGTCGTACGCGCTGTACCCGCACATGACGGTCCGACGCAACATCGCATTCCCCCTCCTGATGCGGGAGGCGAAGTGGTGGCATCACATCCCGATTGTCGGCAGCCTCGTACGTCGAAAGCTCATGCGGCGCCAGGACATCGTGAGCGCGGTTGAGGAAGCAGCGGATATGTTGGGTCTGAGCGAATTGCTCGACCGCCGCCCCGTCACCCTCTCCGGGGGTCAGCGTCAGCGAGTGGCTGTAGGGCGGGCGATCGTCCGCCGTCCCCAGGTCTTCCTGATGG
>CAZRID010000191.1:0-6407 GCA_964600055.1 uncultured Acidimicrobiaceae bacterium | reverse complement strand
TTCCGGTGCGGAGATGAAGAGAGATGAGTTTTCAGATAGATCCGGGCGAAGGCAGCGAAGCGGCTGCTGAGCTGCCCGACGAGGAGTTTCAGGTCCTGGTTCGCATCGTGATGTGGGAACTGGCCATGCGCACCAGTCCTGAGCAGTTCGAGAATCACATGAGAGAGGCAGCTGAGGTCCGGGTCGGAATGGAGCCGGGCATCGTGGCGTCCCGCCAGGCGAGGGACCAACGTCGGTTTGTGGCGTCAGTGCTCAATGACATCGAATGTCTTCCCATGAAGGTCAGCTCGGGCCCCGAGCTCACCACCGGTCTTTATCTCTGAGCGTCCGATCATTCGGGGAGATGATGACGGCCGAATTTGTCATCGGTTGGTAGACCTCGAAGGCTATAGCCGGGTCGGAAACGGCCGATAACCAGCACGTGGCCACCTTGCGAGAGAAGGTCCGTCTGATCGCCTCCGAACGAAGTCCGGCGGTGATGGTGGGCATCTCCCTGATCGGGTTTGTGGTGCTCGGCGTTCTGTTGTCGGGCGTGTTCGGTGGTGCCCGCGCCGCACAGCTCCTCGTCACCCTGGTCGTCCCCGCTTTGGTGATGGTCGGGTTCTGGTCTGTTGGCAGGGTTCGTCTTCTCGCCAGAGAAGCGGAGTTCGAGACCGCACTCGAGCTGGAGGGCGTGATCAATCGGGCTAACGGCGAGTTCCTCGCAGGTGTGTCCCATGAGCTGCAACTCCATCCCCAGTTGTGCAGTCTGCGAGCCGAGGCCTTGGCCGTGGCGGTCGACTACCGCAATGTCAATCCCGAGCTGAAGGTGGCTGTCCCCGATGTCGTCGTGCTCACCGACCCCCATCTCCTCCGCCAACTCCTCCACATCCTCGTCGGCAACGCGGTGCGACACGGCGGGAGTCGGGTCGCGATCTGGGCGTCGGCCGAGGCTCATGCGGTAAGGCTCACTGTCTCCGACGATGGGCCGGGCCTGGTCCCCGAGATCGGAGCTCATGTCTTCGAGCGCTACTTGGACCTGGCCTCCAATGGCCGGTCTTCTCGTCCCACCGGTGCCGGTCTCTCCCTCGTCCGGACCCTCGGTGAGTTGATGGGAGGCCAGATGACCTACAAGAGGGATCCGAGTTGGACCCACTTCTCGATCCGTCTCCCGTTGGAGACCGATTCCGGGAGGCTGTCTCGAGCCCGTGTCCCGCTCGAAGCCGGGGTGCGTTGAGGCATGGGGATGGTCACCGCGGCTCGGGGCAGTGTGATCGCCCTCACGCTGGTCCTCTTCGCCCCTGCCGCTGTGGCATCTGAACAGGAGAACTTCTACCTGGGTTCCGACGGTTTCCCGCAAAACTCGTTGGTTGCCAACCCGCGTGGCGGCGAGATGCCCAACTACGACCTCGGTCGTGACATCGAGCCCGGGCTCTTTCTGGAGAGATCCAACCTCGGTCTCGCCGAGACCGACGACACCAGATACCAGCATTGGCAGATCGACATGGGTGGCCAATCGATGAGCGGCTACCCGTCGGTGGTCATCTGGAGCGCACCGGCGCGGTTCGATGCGGGAAAGCGCGGCGAGCTCTCCGTCTACCTACTCGACTGCAACAAGGCGGGTGGTGATTGCACGGAGTTGGGCCTTGCCGAGGTGACCATCGAGAAGGGACGGGGAGGTGCGTGGACCGAGTCCATCCTCGATTTCGAACCGATCGACCACAGGTTCGGAGCGGGGCGGTACCTCGGGGTCCGGATCGTGGTCCCCGAGTCATCCGGGTCCGACATGATGCTCGCCTACGGATATCCAAAGCAGCGGAGCCGGCTCACTATCCATACCGAGCCGCCGGCTGCACCCGTCGAGACCGTCGCCGCGGCCCCGGCTTCTCCTCCCGACGAGAGTGAGATCGCCACCGACAAGATGAACCGGCTGAGCCTGGTCGTGTCCGCATCTGCGGCCGAGAGTGACCACGCGGCGCCGGCCTGGACCTGGGTTGTCTCCCTCGCCCTGTCCACATTGATGCTGGTCGTTCTCGGCTTCTTCCTGGTCTCCTGTTTGACCAAACCCGGCCGGCATGAGCGGCGATTCGTGACCTACAGCCCAGAGTCAGCCCTGACCGAGCGAATCACGGTTTCCGCCTCCCGCTGACCTGACGTTTTGGCGCGCGCCAAAAAGCAGGTGGCGAGGCCCCTCTATCTCCAGTGCCAGTGATTCCCGCGGTGCCGGAAGTAGGGCTCGGCCGTATCGGTCGAACTGTTCCCCGCCGCGTCGGTGCCGGTGACCGTGAGCAGGAAGTTTTCGTCTTTGATGTAGAGGGTGTGACCGACCTTAAGCGTCCACGGGGTCCCCGAGGACTGGATCAGGAGCACCTTCTGACCGTCGCCCACCTCCATCCCATTCAAATCGGCGACACACTCGGGGTGCCGGTCGAGCTTGTCCTTGCAGGAGAAGTCGACCCGAAACAATCCCGTGTTGTGCTTGGTCCAGATCCGGTCCAGGTCGGCTTTGACCCGGGGTGGGGTCTGGTCCAGGCTCAGCCCGACCACCACCGCGTCGTGATCGGACGACCGATACGGGTCCGGTGCGTACAAGGCATCCTGGGCGGCGAGCTTGAACGTGGTGTCGTAGTCGATGATGTCCGGCTCGTCGGCGTTGATGTGCCAGACCTCGGTCCCGGTCACCTGACCGAGCAGCGACTGGTTGGCCAGCGCGTAGTCGAGGTACCCGAGTTGCCCATCGAAGAGATAGGAGTAGGCCTTCTCGCCGTCGAAAGCGAACAGGAGATCGGTGAATCCGCCCGCCCTCAGAACATCGATCGGATCTTCCTTGTCGTAAGAGTTGAGGTCACCGATGATCAGGAAGTCGGAGTCCCCGCTTTCGGTCGGGTCGGTAGCCAGCCAATCGGTCAGCACCTGTGCCGAGAGGGCCCTCGTGACATTGCAGTTGCCCTGCACCGGGTCGTCGTCTCCGACTCCACACGCGGAGCCCTTGGACTTCAGGTGGTTGACCACGACGGTGAATAGCTCTCCGGACTTTTTCTCCTTGAAAGTCTGCGCCTGTGCCGGGCGGTTTTGGGCGCCGCCCAGGTTGTTCGGATCGAGGAAGGCGTCGGAGTCGAGGACTGCGTCGTCGCCCACCGGAATCACCTTCTTCGGCTTGTACAGGATCGCCACCCGGATGGCGTCCGGGCCGATCGAGCCTTCTCCGATATAGGCGTAGGTGCCGTTGCCCATCCTGTCGTTGAGTCCCGAGACGAGATCGGCGAGAGCGGCATCGGTGACATGGTTCTCGAGCTCCATCAAACCGACTACGTCCGAATCGATCTTGGCGATGGCACTGATGATCTTGTCACGCTGTCGTGTGAACTCTTGGTCGTCATCGGCGCCACGGCACTCCTGATCGGCCAAGGGGCCGCAGATGAAGGCACCGGTGTCGATGGTGGAGAAATAGTTCAACACGTTGAACGTGGCCACTTCGAGACTGCCGCCGACCTTGGGCGATTTCTTCGGGCGTGGGTTCTGGACCCTGAAGTCGGCGCCCTCGGTGGGATGGATTCGATAGAGGCCGAAACCGAAGTCGAGGACTCCGACGACATTCGACACGTGATCGCCGGCGCGGAACAGGTTGTCCAGGTCGAACACTTCGCCGTTGGGATGAATCGCCGGGTCGGGATTCTGACTGGTTCTCCCGTCGTCGAGGGTGATCCGGCCCACCTGGTTGTCGATGGCCTGTTGCACGGCCTCGGGCGAGCCGGGCTCGAACAAGGCCGTGGGCTGGAACTGGCGCTCCGGGGTCAACACGATCTCGCCGAAGCGGTCGAAGTTGAAGAACTCCGAGATGGACAGGGTCTGTGGGATGTGGATCGACATGCCTTCGAACGCCTCGAGATCGCTGATAGCGGTCACGGGAAGCACGATGGTTGCCGGGGTGACGGTGTTCCCGCTGGAGATCACGGTTACCGAGGTGACGGTTGTGATCTCGGTGAGGCCGTTGAACTCGTCAACGATGCCGATCACCTCGACCAGGTCACCGATTGCAACGTCGACTCCGAAACTGCCGTCGAAGGCGAAGATGCCCTCGGAGGTCAGCGGGTTGGCATCGGTGTCACCGTCCTCTTCCTGGAGGTTGAAGCCACGCAGTGCGGCAGTGCCCTGGAAGTCACCGACGACCACTGCTTCCACTATGACAGCGCTGCCGTCGAGCGGGCTGGCCGCCCCCGGCCCCTGGATGTCGTGGATCTTGTGGGCGACCGGGCCCGGGGGGACGACGGAGCACTCGTTCTCGGCTCCGATCGTGGGTTCGAACTGTGCGTAAGTGTCTGTGTTGCGGGCGCCTCCGCTCCCGTCGGGGCAGCGCTGGTTGGAGTCGCCCGCCCCATCGCCCGCCCCGTTCTCGTCGACCTGGGGCTGGCCCGGGTTGAGCAAGACCAGGAGCTCGGGGTCGTCCTCGTCCGCCGTGTCGTGGACGACGACGTCGACCAGACCGGTGGTGGTTATCGCCCGATTGCCGGGGAAGTCCGAGGCATTACCCTCGTACAAAGCCACCGCATCGGCGCCGTTCTGGATGACGACCGTGGAATCCAGGTCGCAGTCGGCCGCGATGTCGGCGGCGTCTCCACAGATGACGGCGTACCCGTCGGCGTCGGTGGTCACGTCTTCGAGGTCCACCGAACCGTAGGTGAGGTCGTTGGAGCCGTTGTAGAAGACAAGGACCAGCCCGTCGAGTGAGTCGTTACCTGTGCCACCGTCAAAGACCTCGACGAATTCGGCTGCATCGGTACCGGGTGTGTCGGCGTCGACCTCGTTGATGATGACGTCTGACCCGGGTGGGGGCGGTGGTGGTGGTGGCGGGGGAGCGTCCTCGATGTAGGTCCCGAGGGGGAACGCGATATCCGCAGGAGCGTTTGTGGTCTCGTTGTCGAGGGCGTTGGGCCCGCTGAACGTCCAGTTGGCCAGAACGAAGGAAGAGCCGTCCTGACCCGAGCCACTCACGCGATATGCCCAACCATCTTCGTGGTCCCATGGCTGGCCACCGGTGTAGGTGACCTCTCCGAAGACGTCGACCATGGCGCCACTCATGAACAGCTCGATGGCATCGTCGCCATTGATGTTGGGGGCAAGGCTGTCCCGGTAGTCGGGCTCGAATCCGAAGAAGTCCACGAAACCACCGGAAATGGTTCCGCCAACGGTGTCGTCGAGCGAGAGATACAGGAACTCACCGGCAGTCGCAGGATCGGCGGGGAAGGTGAACTCCTCACCGTCGCTCCCGCCGCCGTTGCTGGCCGAGCCCACGCCATAGATGCTGAGGTCGGCAACGTCGTTCGCCACATAGAACTCAATGGCCTTGGGGGCTCCCCCCGGGAGAGGACCGTCGATGACCCCGGTTATGACCAGGTCTCCGGTGGTGACAGCAATTGCCGGGAGGGCACCGATGGGGATCAAAGAGGTCAGCATGCCGATGACAATCAGCGTGCCCAGTTTTGAGCGGGTCCGAGTCACGTCTCTCTCCTCTGATGTGGCTCCCATACCGCCCAGGTGTGCCTTTGTCGGCACCGGTCAGGCTAAGTCGCTAATTCGGGACAGGCCAGTGGTTTCTCGGATCTGCGCCGTATCATTAATTACCTTGACGGGTGCCCACCGACGGCGTCATAGTGTCTGTCTTGCACATGAACCCGGTAATCGGGTCGGACAAAAGGTGATTGCGATGGGAACTGAATTCAACAAGACCGCTGTGGCAGCCGGTTCGGAAACGGAGCCGATGATCTGACGATCGTCTGACTTCGACTTCTCCGAGCCGCCCCTGTGAGGCGGCTTTCCCTTTGTCAGAGAGCCGGTGTCTGCCAATTCGACCGCTGCAGAGAGATCGCTACCTGCGGAACCCATCAGTTCCCGCCGGGACGCATGACTTGGAGAAGGTCACCGTTACGCCAACCGGGCTCTCCCATGCCCAGTGCGTCCCGGTGCGATCTCCCTGGAGTCGTCGACTCCCTCCTGTCCGATGGGTAGGAGCAGAAGAAAGCACCGGTGATGAGCCAGTACAACCCCAACCTCAACCACGCGGTGGTCAATGCACGCCGCCAGGCGCGCGTTGCCGAGGCGTCGAACAGTCGGCTCGCGGCTGAGTCCGACGACAGACGCCGGCCGCGCAGGTCACTGAGCTCGCCTCGCAGGGTCGCCACGGCGGTCCACGAGCTGCTCAGAGACCCCGGAGTGGTCTCGGGTCGGGGGCCCGTCGGTCCAACCCGATGAGTCCCCCATTTCTCCCCCCAGCGAGCGCAGCGAGCGTTGGGGGGAGTCCGGCGAAGCCGGGAGGGGGGCTCTTGGGGGGAGTCCGGCGAAGCCGGGAGGTGGCCTCGGCCCGTGCCGCTCTATGGTCCCGACCTGGATGCTGTTGAAACAAGATGTGCTGATCGGGATCGAGTCGGGTG
>CAZRID010000190.1:0-6440 GCA_964600055.1 uncultured Acidimicrobiaceae bacterium | reverse complement strand
GCTACCAAGGGGATCACCGAGTTCTCGGTGCAGTCCGTCGCCGACGAGGCCGGAGTCGCCCATCGCACCGTCTACCGCCACTTCCCCAGCCGGGAGACGCTGCTGGAAGGGCTCGCCGCGTACCTGGATCACTCCCAAAGCATCCAGGGTCTTCCCGGCGCACCGCGCGACTTCGATGAGTTGGTCGAGGCGGTTCCCAGGGTTTTCCGGTTCTTCGACGAGAACCGGGACGTGGTGAGAGCGACGGTTCTGACCGCGATGGCAACAGGCTTCGAGTCCGATGTCCGACGCACCCGCACCGAGGCGTTCCTCGAGCTGGTGCGGAGGGAAGCGCCGCACCTGAGCGAGATCGAACAGGAGCGGTGGGCGCTGGCTCTACGCGCTCTCGCCTCGTCTGACACCTGGTTCTCCCTCACCGAGCGTTTTGGAATGACCTCGGCAGAGGCGGGTGAGACCGTGAGCGATGCGCTGGGGGTGCTGGTGAGCCACATCCGCGGCGGAGAAGCCGACACGCGGGGAGGCCGATGATGGCCTCCACTCGCCGGATTACCTCCAATGAGATCGTCGAGCTGTCATCTGAGTCACCTCGCCAGGTGGTCGGAGGAAAGGCGTACACCCTGGGTGTCCTGGCGAGGGCAGGCTTCCCGGTGCCCCCAGGGTTGGTCGTCCCGGTCGGCATGGCACCCGACGACCTGACGGCAGTCGTCGACCGTGTCAGCGCGGTTCTTGGCAAGGGTCCCTTCGCGGTCCGGTCCTCGGCAATCAGCGAGGACGGGGACGAGCATTCCTATGCCGGTCTGTATGACACAGTCCTCTGGGTCGAGGGTGCCGAGGCGCTGAAGGCCGCGATCCGCCGGGTGGCCTCGTCGGGGAGGTCGGAGAGAGTGCGCAGCTACGGAGATGCCGAGCCCGGTGGGGTCCCAGTCCTGATCCAGTCGATGATCTCCGCCGATGCCGCCGGTGTGGCCTTCACCGCCGATCCGGTGACCGCCGACAGGGACGTGATTGTCGTCAGCGCGGTGCGAGGCGTAGGCGAAACCCTGGTCTCGGGCACCAGGGACCCCGACGAGTGGGAGGTCCGGGACGGAGAGGTGAAGGTGCGGCGAGCACCGGAATCAGCCCTCGCCGACGACCAAGTGGCCGCGGTGGCGGCACTGGCCCACCGCGTGGAGAGTCACATGGGGAGCCCTCAGGACATCGAATGGGCGCTGAAGGGCGACCAGCTCTATCTTCTCCAGGCACGCCCGATCACCGGGCTTCCCGACGTCGAGCCGGTCCAGCCGGACCTGACACCCCCGGACCAAGGGTCTTGGATGCTCGACGGCGGTCATTACCCAACGCCCATCTCGCCCTCAGCCGCCTCCTTCTACCTCCCGTTTCTCGAGCGAAGCATCTCCGCTGCCTTTGCCGAGTTCGGTGCCCTGATCGACGGGGTGCGCAACGAGGCGGTGGGTTGGAGGGTCTACGGCAAAGTGGTCCCTCCGGGCGGGAAAGAGGGGAAACCCCCACCCTGGTGGCTGATGGGAGCTCTGGCACGAGTGGCTCCGCCGATCCGGAGAAAGGTGGCGAAGGCCAAGGAGGCAGCGGCCGGCGGCTTGGGCAACTCCTACATCGAGAAATGGTGGGCGGAGTGGCGTCCCGGCCTACAGGCGGAGATCACGGAGAGATCGCAGACACACCTATCCACGCTCTCCGAGGAGGAGCTCCTTGACGAGCTGGACCGGCGTCTAGATCTGCTGGAGCGGGGCGAGGAGATCCACTTCAAGCTCTTCATCCCCTACCTGCTTGCCGTACACCGCTTCGTGCGGTTCTGCGTGGATCGGCTCGGCTGGGACGAGACCGAAACCATTCAACACTTGAGCGGTATCTCGGACATGTCCAGCGCTCCCGGGCGACGGCTCGACGAGATCGCCGACGTGATCCGGAGCTCAACCGAGCTCACGTTGCTCGTCGAGTCGCACACCGCGGGATTGGATGATCTGCATCGCGCCAGCGCCGAGGCAGCCGGCCTGATCGAGGCCTTCCTGGACGAATTCGGGGACCGTGCCACCAGCTACGACGTCCTCCAGCCGACCATTGCCGAGCGATCCGATCTCCTCATGGCAACCATCCGCAGCCTGGTCAAACATCCCCCAAAGACGACCGAGCCGGGTATCGAGATACTGCGCTACCGAGGCGACTCTTTGCAGGGCGAGACCGCACGACCGTTCGCCGAGCTGCTCAGCCAGCTGGAGACCGCCTTCCCCGTCCGGGAGGACAACATCCTCTACACCGACAACATCCCCCTGGGCCTGATGCGGCTGGCTCTGCTCGAAATAGGGCGTCGCCTCGTCGACCGGGGACTGCTGACCGATGCTTCGCATGTGTTCTTCCTATCGGTCGACGAGGCCCGAAACGTCATAGGGGAAGGCCTCGACCTGAGAGCTGCAGTCGACCAGCGACGCGCCGAGCGTGTCTGGGCGGAGCGGCACGCCCCTGCACCGACGCTCGGTCCACCGCCGCCACCGCCCCCCGATCTGCGAGCCCTGCCCCGGGAGGCGCGAGAGCTGATGGAAGCGTTGCTCTGGTCCATTGCGAACGACCTCGCCACCCCACCTGGGGACGGGCTCTCCGGGGTCGGAGCCTCTCCGGGTGTCTACCGGGGGAAGGCCAGAGTCATCAGAGACGAAGCCGAGTTCGCCCGAGTTGAGGACGGAGACGTCCTCGTGTGCTACATCACGACCCCAGCATGGTCGGTGCTCTTTCCCCGCATCGGAGCGTTGGTCACCGACAAGGGAGGGCTTCTCTCCCATGCCGCCATCGTGGCTCGTGAGCACGGGATACCCGCCGTTCTCGCCACCGGGACCGCCACACAAAGGATCGACGACGGCGAGGACGTGACCGTGGACGGGACCAGAGGTCGAATCGAGATCGCGGACACGCCAACCAACCCGGTCGGTACCGGCTCACCGCCACCGCACCCGGACAATGGGGTTGTTTCGAGCTGACGGTCTGAAGGACTTGTTGGAGCCGCAATAGCGCCGATGACCAGTTCTGCGCTAGTAGCACCCTGAAGGTCAACTAGCGCAAAGCGGCACGTCCCGCTCGGGTCGTCCGATGCCAGATCTCGCCGGTCAACCGTCGTTCGGTCGGGGTCTTCCGCGGGGCGCAGAATGCGCCTGCGTCTTCACCGCCCTCTGCATAGCCTCGCCTCGTGCGTGTCGGATCACTCGTACTGAGCTATGACCTATCACCGGCTGATTGGCTCGTCGACTGCATTCACGATTTCGCCGTGGATGTTGGCTCGATCATCCCTGAGAGTTTCGAGGCGTACGCGCGGTTGTTCCATCCTGCGATCCGAATCGAACATGGCGAACAGGTGGCCGTGCGCTGGACCGAGATCGCAGCGACCAGGGGACGCACGACGCACCCTGAGATGCAGTGGGCCATTATCTCTGGTGTGTGGGAGCACTCAGGGGAGCACGCCCCTGGATTGTGGGACCTCGAGCCGGATGTCGGTTCTTTGCCTCGCCAGTATGCCGACCGCTTGAAGGAGGTGCTTGCTGGGTACACGACGACGCCGAATAATGTCTGGTTCGCTGTCTGGGACGGGTTTGGTGGCCTCAAGGTCCGCCCGGGAGGAACGGCAGTCCTCTCCTTCGGAACGGAACGCAAGGAACGTGTAGTGCCTCAACCATCTCCGGCGCCGACGTTCGAGCTCCCCAACCGCTCTTACTTCCTGTTGTCGGGCCCGATCGAGGGCATCGGCGAGTCGATGTGTGAGGATCCGTTCTGGCAATCGGCGAATCTGTGGTGGCCGGAGGATCGAGCTTGGTGTGTTGCCACCGAGATCGACTTCGCCTGGACCTATGTCGCGGGCGATACCGCGCTGGTCGAATCGCTGACCAGCGACCCTGACCTCGAGGCCTTGCCAGCGCAGATCGACCAGGCGATCACGTACGAAGCAGATCGGATCAATCCTCCGCCAGCCCGCCCATAACAACGATTCCCGAGCGGTATCGCACATATCTAAGACCGCACCCGATCGGCACCTCGTGCTCGGTTTCAGTGTTGACTCGTGGGGATCGGCCGTGCAGGTCTGAACCTTCATCCGATCGGGATGGAGGAGTGTCTCATGTTCAATTCAGACGACGTGTTGGTCCCCGAGGTTGTGGAGGCAGGGTTTGACTCGTTCCGCGCCCGAGTGGCGATGGGTGGCTTCCTGGCGGGGTACTCCGGTATGACGTTCGAGGCGTATGCGCTGGATCTACGCCAGTGGTCCCAGTGGTGCCTCGACCACGACCTGGATCTCTTCGAGGTGCGTCGTGCCCACATCGAACTGTTCGCACGGTGGCTGGAAGAGACCGGCCGGGCGAAGTCGACGGTCGCTCGGAGGCTCTCGACGATCACCGGGTTCTACCGGTACTGCACCGAAGAACAGCTGATCACCCATTCCTCGGCGGCACATGTGAGACGACCCAGAGCGTCCTACGAGTCGAACCAGACGCCGCTGGACCGAAACGAGGTGGGCATGCTTTTGGTCCAAGCAGGTATCAGTGGTGGCCGAGACCATGCCCTGGCGTGCCTGTTGGCTTTGAACGGTCTGCGGATCTCCGAAGCCCTCGGCGCAGACATCGAACACCTGGGAGTGGTACGAGGGCATCGCACCCTGACCGTTAGAAGGAAAGGAGGGGCCATTGTCACCATTCCGCTCGCACCCCGCACCGGCCGGGCCATCGACCTGTGCATCGGAGAACGCAGCGAAGGGCCGATCCTCTTGAACCGCGACGGAACCGCTCGTCTCGACCGCCACGCCGCCGCTCGGATCGTTCGGCGGCTGGCCAAGCGGGCAGGGATCGACAAGCGGGTCACACCCCACACCCTGCGGCACGCGTTCATCACCGCTGCTCTCGACGCCCGAGTACCCCTCCGAGACGTCCAAGAGGCAGCGTCGCATGCCGACCCCAGAACGACAATGCGCTACGACCGGGCCCGGGGATCCCTCGACCGCCACGCCACCTATATCGTCGCCACTTACCTGGCCGGAGCGACCCGATAAGCCCAGCGACCTGGGGCGTCGTCCAACCGGTGGCGCCCCAATCCATATCTGCCGGTTATCGCGCGCCGTCTGAGAGTGTTGGTTGGCGGGCGGGCGCGCGCTATGTGCGCTCGTCGCAGCGTTGGGTGGCAGGACCCTGCGGGCGGTTTGGAATCAGGAAAGAAACTCATCGGTCTCAGCCCCGGAACGGCGCCCTAACCTCTCCGTCGCCGCGCACATGCTTTCCGATACGGTCGAGGCTGCATAGTTGGACTCGGTGGGCACAGCCTCTCGACGCGCCCGCCGAAAGCGTGTCCTCCATGAGAGTCTGAGTCAGTTCAACGCCTGCCGAGCCGACCAGACACGCGTCCTACCCCCCTGACGCCGCTGCTTCAGGGGAGCCAGCGGGGGGAATTCGATCAGCCGTCCGAACACCAAAGATGAGGAGGTACCCGATCATCCACAACTCGCCAAGCGTGGCCACCCCCACCAGCACTGAACTGACCGCTGCCGGGGCGTCCGCAACTAGTTGGGCGACATACGTATCGATCATGTATGTGACTCCCCCGACCATCAAGACCCACCCGAGCGCCGCTGGCATCACCTTGTACTTGACGACCACGTAACCCATCGGGATGAGCCAAAGACCGAAGAACAGACCTCCCAGACTCCAAGCCGCTCCATTGAGTTCGTAAAGCAGTTGCACGGTTGCAGCCTGATCAGCCCCTGGGGCGAGCGCGACCTCTCCCGCCACGAGGAGGGCCGTCGATGAGAAAGCCGTCGCTACCACGATTGCAGCGGCGTTGACCAACCCAAAGGCTGCTATCGATCCGGCAGCAAAGCTGTTCTCATTACGGAACAATCTGAAGAACCACATCGCCGCTAGAGCCTGGAAGAGAACGGTCGACAAGTCAGCAGCAATTCCAACCCGGGCGAGCGACGCCCGATCGACCAGGTTGGCCAATGTGGCGGCAGAGTCGTCAGCGACGAACAATTCGCCACGCACGAAAAGGAAACCGACGAGCCCCATCACGGCTAGACCCAGATAGAACACACCCGTCCATCGGGCCGTAGAGACGCGATCAGTCAATGCGATTCTCCTCGATCAGTCAACCATACCCTCGACGTGGTTGTGCTACCGGCCGGACGGGCTTTGGCAGTCACCGGCAGCCAACACCCACCCGCGCATAACGCACATATCGAGTGATCTCGCGCCATAACGAGCATCTCGGCGCATGCGCGTGATCGGCACATCGTGCTCGCGTCCATCGAACTCCGCTTAACAGTTATCGACGGGGCTCACGGTACGTCTGCAACCACCACCTCGCGGTTGCGGTCCCAGGCCGGAGCCGGTGCGTAGACGACATCAGCCGGGATCACTTGGACGGAGCTGCTGGGGCTGCACGCGACGTTCGATGGCTCA
>CAZRID010000189.1:0-6466 GCA_964600055.1 uncultured Acidimicrobiaceae bacterium | reverse complement strand
CCTCGACCGCACTTCGTTGGCGGTCGGTCCCCCCGCTTCGCAGGGGGACAACAGAGTCGCCACTACTCTCAGGGTTCATGCTCCAGGGTGGCGAGATCATCATCATTCTCCTGGTGGCGCTGGTCGTCCTCGGGCCGACCAGGCTGCCCGAGCTTGCCCGGAAGGTGGGCGAGTGGACGAGTGAGCTCCGGGCGGCGGCGCGGGACATCAGGCGTGGCCTGGAGGATGAGGTTGCCGACATCAAGAAGGTGGGCGAAGACCTCAAGGCCCCCCTCGACGAGCTGAAGAAGTCATCGGAAGAGGTTCGTAAGGACATCGACCAGGCAGGAATCAGCCGGCTCGACTGGAACGGGCCAAAACCCGTCTCGGGGCCGACGCCGGCCGATGCGATGGCCGATCTCGACGAGATCGAGAAGAAGGCGACCGAAGAGGGCTCCGCGTGACGGGGGACAGGCCCCAGTCCATCCTCGCCCACCTCGAGGAACTGCGCTGGCGAGTCGTAAAGATCGCAATCGGGGTCCTGATCGGTGGGGCGGTTGCATTCGTGTTCGCCGATCAGTTGCGTGAGATCCTGGAGGCGCCGTTCCACACGGCGGTACCTGACTCCGAGTTCCAAACCTTCGACGCCACCGAGAAGTGGGGTGTCCTGATGCGGATCGGCCTCTTTGGCGGGGTGATCCTGGCCAGCCCGGCGATCCTCTACCAGCTGTGGGCATTCATCAACCCGGCCCTCACCTCACGGGAGCGTAACTGGGCGTTCCCCGTGGTGGGCTCGCTGGTCTTGCTCTTCGTCGGTGGAGTGCTCTTCGGCTACTGGACGCTGCCCCGGGGCCTCGAGTTCCTCCTCGGTGTTCTCCCAGATGTGGAGAACAATCTTCGTCTCGGCAGCTACTACTCGTTCACCCTTCGTTACATGCTTGCGTTCGGGCTTGCCTTTCTCTACCCGGTGTTCCTGTTCGCCGCCGCCGCCGCCGGGATCGTGAGCTCGGAGCAGCTGGGGAGATGGCGACGTTGGGCCATCCTCGTCATCGTCGTCGCGGCAGCCCTCATCACGCCCAGTGGCGACGCGTTCACCCTCTTTGTTCTCTCCGTGCCGCTCTACGCGATGTATGAAGGCACCTATTGGCTGGTCCGACTCGTGCTGAAAAAGTGAGCAGCCGACTCGACGACTTCTGGGATGCCCTGCCCTTCAAGCCCGATGAGTTCCAGGTCGAGGCGGCTGAGGCCATCGCCGAAGGCCAGTCCGTTGTAGTGACCGCACCGACCGGGGCGGGGAAGACCCTCGTGGCGGAGGCCGCCATCAATCTCACGCTCGCCAAGGGGGAGAGAGCGTTCTATACGACACCGATCAAGGCGCTGTCGAATCAGAAGTATTCGGACCTGATCGAGGCCTACGGTCCGGAACGGGTCGGGCTCCTCACCGGGGACAACGTCGTGAACGGCGACGCTGAAATCGTCGTGATGACGACCGAGGTGCTCCGGAACATGATCTACGCCGATAGCCGTCGTCTGGCCAAGGTTGGCCTGGTCATCCTCGATGAGGTGCACTATCTCCAAGATCGGACCCGGGGCGCAGTCTGGGAGGAGGTGATCATCCACTGTCCCCAACAGGTGCAGCTGGTTTGCCTGTCGGCAACGGTTTCCAACAACCAGGAATTCGCGGCTTGGGTGGGGGAGCGACGTGGCCCGACACGTCTCATCGCGACCGATCATCGCCCGGTGCCCCTGGAGTCGATGTACATGATCAGGGACAAGATGGGGTCCCAGACCCTGCACCTCCTCCCAACGTTCGTTACCCGTGAAGGGCGGAGACGGTCAAATCCCCGGATCGAGCACATGCTCGGTCTCGAGCGAGGCCGACGTCGCCGGTTCAAGAGCCCCAATCGCATCGAGACCGTGGAGCGTCTGGCTGAAGAAGGGATGCTGCCCGCCATCTTCTTCATCTTCAGCCGCGCCGGTTGCGATGCAGCCGCTCACCATCTGGTCGACGCCAACGTGCGACTCACTGATGCCACCGGACGAACAGCCATCCGTGAGATCGCCGAGGCGCGCACCGGTCATCTAGGCGATCAGGACCTCGAGGTCCTGGGCTACGAGCGGTGGATCACCGGGCTCGAAGCCGGAGTCGCCTCCCACCACGCCGGGCTGGTCCCGGCGTTCAAAGAGACGGTGGAAGAGTTGTTCGATGCCGGATTGCTCAGGGTGGTGTTCGCCACCGAAACCCTGGCCCTTGGGATCAACATGCCGGCCCGAACCGTCGTCCTCGAAAGTCTGTCCAAGTTCAACGGCGAGACCCACGAGCTGATGCGCCCCGGGGACTACACCCAGCTGACCGGGCGCGCAGGGAGGAGAGGCATAGATGTCGAGGGCTACGGTGTCGTCCTCCACTCGCCATTCGTCCGCTTCGACAACGTGACCGAGATCGCATCGATTGGCTCGCACCCTCTGCGATCGAGTTTCCGGCCCACTTACAACATGACGGCCAATCTCATCGCCAACTACCCCCAGGACCGAGCCGAGGAGCTGCTCGAGGCATCCTTCGCCGCATTTCAGCGTGAGGGTGACCGGCATTCCGCCGAATCCACCATCGAGGCCCTGGAGCACACATTGGAGAAAGAGGAGGCACAGGCCCATTGCGAGCGGGGCAGTATCGAGGAGTACATGGCCCTGGTGGAGTCGGCGACCCCGGCCCGCTACGACGACCGCATCTCCTCGACCCTCGGGCCGGGTCAGGTTGTCGATATCAAGGGGGGCTCCCGTGACGGCCGGTACGCGATACTCAAGCGGCTGGCGCGAAAGGATGGTGGGGCTCGATATCTGGTGCTGTCGACCACTGGACGGGTCTCGACCATCGGATTCCGAGACATCGTGGACGGGTCGACCATCGCCGGTGAGATGGAGGTGCCCCTGCCGGTGCGCCCCAAGGACCGGCGCTATGTCCAGGATCTCTTGCGCCTCCTCCGGAAGGTGCCGCCCCGTCAGTCGACCAAGGAGATCCGCAAGCACCCGGTGATCGACCACCCGGTCGCCGAATGCCCCGACGCCGCCCGCCACCTGGCCGCCGCACGACGGGCTGTCAGGACCCGTCGCAAACTGGAGCAGTATCGGTCTGCGAAACGAACCTCGGGACACGGGCTGGTCGAGGAGTTCGGGGCGATACGCGGTCTTCTCGACGACCTGGATTACGTAGACGGCTGGCAGCTGACCCCACGTGGCCAGCGTCTGCGAGGGATCTACAACGAGTCGGACCTGCTGCTCGCGGAAGCTCTGGAGCAGGGCGTGTTCTACGGTCTCGATCCGACCGAGCTCGCCGCCCTCACCTCGGTGTTCGTATATGAGCCGAGGACGGACACGGCCTCGGTGGCGGAATGGCCGACAGCCTTGCTCGCCGAGCGGTGGGACGATCTCGAGCTGCTGTGGAAGGACCTCGGCGAGCGCGAAAGAGCCATGCGATTGCCCCAGACGAGGCGCCCCGACCCCGGTTTCGGCCAACTCGCACACGACTGGGCCTCGGGGGTGGACTTCGACGACCTCCCCACCAAGGGCATGGCTCCGGGAGATTTCGTGCGGGTCTCACGCCAGCTCGTCGATCTGGTTCGACAGCTTCGGGACGCCGCTCCGGGGCTGCGTGAGCAAGCGGTGGCGGCCCTGAAGGCAATCGATCGTGGGGTTGTGGCCGCTCAAGGTGTTGGTTAATGCGCCGCTGGCAGGTGTTTGTCAACCGGGCTGCCGGTCGTCATGCTCTCGATCCGATGCGGGTGCACGAAATCCTCCATTCGCTGAACATCGATGCAGAGGTGATAGTCCCCGAGTCCCGCCAGGAGACCACTCGGCTCATCCAGGCGACTGCCCGCGACGGCGCGGTCCGCTTTGCAGTCGCCGGCGGCGACGGCACGGTGAATCTGGCGGTCAACGCCCTGCTCGAGCTCGATCTGGGATTTCGCCCCGTGATCGGTGTGCTCCCGGCAGGATCGGGCTGTGACCTGTTGCGTACCTTCGGGCTCCCACAGGATCTGGCTGCTGCCGCAGCCCACCTGGCCACCGAGGACACCTACGACATCGACGTGGCAACCCTCGAGGGCGAGTGGGGGCTCCGCTACTTCGTCAACGTTGCCCAGGCCGGTGTCGGAGCAGCCGCCGCTCAGACCGCATCCCGGATCGGCCGTTGGCTGGGGTCTGCTCGCTACCCGATGGCGTTCGCGGCCCGCTTACCTCGGTTTCCGAGAGCGCATGTGAGGGTGACAACCGAGCGAAGGACGATCGAGTCCGAGGCGATGGCCGTCATACTCGCCAACGCCCAGTTCTTTGCCGGTGGCTGGAATGTGGCGCCCAAGGCGACCCTCGTCGACGGCGTCCTCGACATCCAGGTGATCAATTGCCGCAATACGCAGGCGTCTGCCCTGGTGCCCAAGGTGATCAAGGGAACTCACTTGAGAGACCCGTCGGTTCGACGGTTCACGGCGGCCGAATTCACCGTGGAAACCGAACCTTTGTGGCCGGTCGAATGCGACGGTGACCTCATCGGGAATACGACCGTGAGGGGCCGTGTTGTGCCGGCCGCGATCAGTCTCAAGATCTGAGCCCGGTCGACTTATACTCCCGCGCCCCCGAGGGGTCAGAACCGAGCTAATCATGGCAAAAGAAAAAGTAGTAGAAAAGCTTTCAGAGGATCTCGAAGACGAGGTCGAAGAAGTCGTGGACGACGACGTCATCCCTCACCTGGAAGAAGACATCGAAGAGGCAGACCTCGAGGCGGATTTCGAAGAAGACGTATTCGAGGCAGAGCCCGCGGTGGAGGCAGAGTTCACCGCTGACGGTGACGATGAGGATGATGACGACGACGAGGACGAGGAGACCACCGAGGCCCTGGAGGAGCTCGAGAGCGAAGAGCTCGAGTTGCTCGACGAGGAGGCGGGGGAGGCCCTGTTGGTCGACGAGGTCGAAGAGCTGCGCGCGATTCGTCGTGAGGAGCTGACCATGAACGTCGATGCCCAGCTTCAGCGGTCAGATGAGTTCGTCTGCCAGTCATGCTTTATGGTGAAGAGGACGAGCCAGCTGGCAAATCGCAAGAAGATGCTGTGCGCAGACTGTGCCTACTGACCGGGTAACGGTTGTAATTCCCACCTACAACGAGAGAGAGAATCTCTCGCACATCGCAGCAGCGGTGACACATCAGGGCTATCGGCTGCTGGTCGTCGACGACTCGTCTCCCGATGGCACCGGCGACCTGGCCGACCGTCTCGCCGCCTCCGATACCAGGATGTCCGTCCTTCACCGACGCCGCAAAGAGGGCTTGGGCCCGGCCTATGCGGCCGGCTTCGATCATGCCCTGGGTCAAGGGGCCGAGATCATCATCGAGATGGACGCCGACTTCTCACACGATCCGACCGACCTGCCGCGTCTGGTCGAGGCGCTCGACGACGGCGCCGATCTCGCCATCGGGTCGCGGTATGTCCCGGGTGGCTCCACACCGGACTGGCCTCTGGGGCGTCGTCTCATCTCCAAGGGTGGAAATCTCTACGTCCGGCTCATGCTCGGCATCCCGGTTCGGGACGCAACAGCAGGATTCAGGGCATTTCGGGCGGATGCGCTGCGCTCACTGCCCTACAAGGCGGCGCAGGCGTCGGGGTATGCCTTTCAGGTGGAGATGGCGATGCATGCCGACGCGGCCGGGTTGAAAGTGGTCGAGGTGCCGATCAGCTTTCGTGACCGCGCCCGCGGGACATCGAAGATGGGGACGGGGATAGTCATGGAGGCGATGAGACTGGTCACCGTCTGGGGCTTCGGGCGGTTCAAGCGAGGTGCTCAGTTTTGGAGGCGCTGACCGATATCGCGCGAGTGGCCGGGACGGACGACATTCCCTCTCTCGTCCGTCTCTATCGGGCTCTCGAGGCGGAGATGACCGATCTTCATCCGATGTGGCCCCTGGCCGATGGGCTGGCAGAGCCCGTGGAGACCTCACTCCGGCAACTGCTGGCCGACCCCGGGGCGATCGTCGCAATCGGGGAGATCGACGGCTACCCGTTCGGTTTCGTCGTCGCCAATGTGGAGGAGATCCTGCCCCAGGCCGGGGATGAGAGGATCGGCTCGATCCGGCTCGTATTCGTGGAGCGGGAGGCGAGGGAAGTGGCGCTCGGTGAGACGATGAGGGACTACGTGATGGATCTTCTCCGTGAACGGGGAATCTCGAAGTTCGATGCCCATGTCCTCCCCGGCCATCGCCTGGCCAAGAACTTCTTCGAGGCCGGGGGCTTCTCCGCCCGGTCGATCATCATGCATCACGATGACCACAAGGAATGATGTTCCTCTCGTTGGTGTAGGTGTGGCCGTCGTCGACGAGGGAAGGATCCTGTTGGTACAGCGAGGCCACGAGCCGTCAAAAGGGCTTTGGGCTGTCCCCGGGGGCAAGGTCGACTTCGGGGAGACACTGCGGGACGCCGCAGCCAGAGAGGTCAGGGAGGAAACC
>CAZRID010000188.1:0-6474 GCA_964600055.1 uncultured Acidimicrobiaceae bacterium | reverse complement strand
AATGCTGGAGTCCCGAGCCGCGATGGGACCCGCAGCCTTGCGGTACGCCGACGCAGTGATCGGAAGCCTCCGGGGCGGAGGCTTCTCCGTCGAGATGGCGGCTCATGCCTTCTTGTTACTGGACAGCTACATCTACGGATTCGTGGTTCAAGAGATGAGCTTGCCGTTCGGCACGTCCGAGGAGACCGCCGAGCGGGCAGGAGCCGTCCTCCAAACACTCCCGGCCAACCAGTATCCCCACCTGGCGGAGATGGCCACCGAGCACGTCACGAGACCCGGCCACAACTACACCCACGAGTTCGAGTTCGGCCTGGATCTGATCCTCGACGCCTTGGAGACACACCGCGACGGTTGAGAAGTCAAGGGGGACGACCCGGGACGGTTCACTACCTTCAAGCCGGTCCAGCGGCAGGTTGGTCAACAGAAACGGGGCGAGGTGGTTGAGGGCAAAGGTGTGCTCGAGGCCGTCGGCGCTCAGGTGGCGGTGGGACCAGAACCCCCCGACGTTGTTGGCCAGCACATCCAGCCGCGGGTATGCGGAGAGAACCTCGCCGGCCAATCGCCGTACCTCAACCTGGGACGACAGATCGGTTACGAAGACATCGACCGTCGGGTTGCCCGACTCGCTGGCAATCGCGGTGGCGGCTTCCTCGGCCCGGGCCTGGTCGCGACCGGTGATGCCACCCGAGCAGCACCAGGCCCGTGAGCGATTTGGCCAGGGCCGAGGGTGGTGTGACTCTCCTGTACCCGATCTGAGGCACCCGATTACTAGGTTCGTCGTCGACGCCAGCGTGGTCCTCCATGTCGCCGCCGAAGGGATCGAAGTCCCCCGCGAGCACGAGCTCCTCGCACCGTCACTCCTGCGTTCCCAGACGTTGCCGTTCCTGCACGAGGCGGTCCAGGCCGGCGAGATCCCGGCCGACGTCGGGCTCGTCCGCCTGACGCGCATCGGACGGATGAAGATCAGGCTCCTCGGCGATACCGTGCTTCGGCGTCGGGCCTGGGACCTGGCGGATCAGTTGGGGATGGGCATCGACCTACAAACGCCGATTACATCGCACTTGCCCAGTTGCAGGCGGACGCGTTCGTAACCCTGAACGCGGAGCTGGAACGCAGCGTCGAAGGGATCGTCACGACTGCGTCGATTGACGCGCTGCGCTAGGAAGGCAGGTCCGGCGGTCTAGGGCTCGACCTCCGAACCCGAGGACTCCCTGCGTTCGATTCCGGGAGTGCTACCTCGTCGAGCACATCAGCTACCGCATCGACACGGGCGTGCTCGGCGAAGGCGACTTCGAGTTCGGCCTGGACCTGCTCCTGGACAGCCTCGAGACCAGGTAGCCGAGAACAGAGTTATGGCGTCAACCGTTTGCTTCGTAGGCTCTCGGGGTGGCTGACGAACTCGACATCATCTTCTGCGAGGACGCGGCGGCCTGGGAGACGTGGCTGGCGGCCAACCGCCGGCTGCACCAGGGCGTCTGGCTCAAGATTGCCAAGAAGCACACCGGCGTCGCCTCGTTGACCAACGACGAGGCCGTGGACGTGGGCCTCTGCTGGGGGTGGATTTCCGGCCACCGCCAGGCGCTGGACGAGACCTATTTCCTCCAGCGGTACACACCTCGCCGACCACGGAGCAACTGGTCGGCGGTGAATGTCGCCAAGGTCGGGGTTCTGATGGCGGCAGGTCGCATGCAACCGCCTGGTCTCGCGGAGGTCGATGCCGCCAAGGCCGACGGCCGCTGGGACCGAGCGTCCGCCAGCTAACGTCGGGTGCTGCGGCGAGCCCAGCCGGGCCGCAACGCGAATCCGTATGGTCGAAGTCGAGATCGATGTGCGGGGAGGACGGCCTTTCTGGAGTCCCAGTCTGGCGCCCGGTTCGATCGTAAAGAGTCGAGGCTACCGCCGTCAGTCGGAGTTGATGAGTCTGTCGAGGCCGTCCAGGATCAGCTCGAGCCCGAATTCGAACTCGTCGCCGTAGTCGTAGCCGGGCTGGAGGACGTGCTCGGTCGCCAACTCGGCGAGGTGGGGATACTGGTCGTCGAGGAACTGCGCCATGATGGTGTCCGTGACTTCTGGGGCCGACTCCCTGTCGAATGGCAAGCCGGCTTCTTGAAGGGCGAAGCCGTAGATATAGCTGTCAAGCAGCGAGTAGGCGTGGGCGGTCATCTGGATCGAGAAGCCGGCGCGACGGAGGGTGCCGATCACCTCATCGTGATGCCCCAACGTCGCGGGGCCGGGGTTTGCTCGCGACTCCATGAGCGAGGTCGCCCAGGGGTGGCGTGCGAGCACGCTGCGAGCAGAGATCGCACGGTGACGGATCGCCAATCGCCAGTCGGCATCGGCGGGGGGCAATTCGATCTCCCCGAAGACGACATCGATGATGCCGTCGAGGATCTCTTCCTTGTTGGCGACGTGGTGATAGAGCGACATGGGCTTGACATCGAGTGCCTGAGCGAGGGACCGCATTGTCAGCGCCCCGATCCCTGCTGAGTCCGCGACGGCGACAGCACCGCGCAGCAGCCGTTCTCGATTGAGCGGGAGCCGCTTCGCCACCTTCGCGTCGGTCGCTGCAGTCACTTCTCCTCCTCGTAAAAATCGTGCTCCGGTCTGCAGATGGCGGCCCGGGGAAGTTCTTCTTGCCAAGATCAGCATAGTGGCCTACCGTACTTTGTACGCCATACTTAGTACGGTAGTGATAGACACCCCGAGGGACCGGTGCACTCGCCGTTTCCCACCGAGAGGGAAACGACCATGAAGCCAACGCAACGAATCGAACCAACCCCCGGTACTAACGCGCTGATCGGAGACGGGCCCGTCGAGGGCTCTGCATCGCAGAGCTCCGAACCGAGGAGCGGTGTGATGCGAGCCATCGTCCAGGACGCCTACGGCTCGAGCGAGGTGCTGCGTCTGACAGAAACCGATCAGCCTGAGGTCGCCGTCAACGAGGTTTTGGTGAAGGTGCGTGCAGCCGGGATGGATCGGGGCACCTGGCATGTAATGGCAGGCAAGCCATACCTGATGCGCATCATGGGGTTCGGGTTCCGTCGGCCCAAGAATCGGGTGCCCGGTCTGGATGTGGCCGGCACGGTCGTGGCGATCGGGTCCGAGGTGACCAGGTTCCAACCTGGCGACGAGGTATTCGGCATGAGCCGGGGCTCCTTCGCCGAGTACGCGGCTGTGCGCGAGGACAAGCTCGCCCACAAACCGACCAGTCTCAGCTTCGAGCAGGCGGCTGTCGTCCCAATCTCCGGGGGGACCGCCCTCCAAGGCCTGCGCGACTCCGGGCGCATCGAGGCAGGACAGAAGGTGCTCATCATCGGCGCGTCGGGAGGGGTCGGCACCTATGCCGTTCAACTCGCCAAGGCCTTTGGAGCAGAAGTCACCGGTGTGTGCAGCACCGCGAAAGTCGATCTCGTTCGTTCAATCGGAGCCGACCATGTGATCGACTACACCCGCGAGGACTACCTCGACGGTTCCCACCGCTACGACCTCGTCCTCGACATCGGCGGAAACAACAGGCTCTCGCGTCTTCGGCGGGCGCTGAGTCCCACCGGGACCCTGGTCATCGTCGGTGGGGAAGAGGGCGGCAACCTCACCGGAGGCTTCGACCGGCAGATCCGTGCCCTCGTCCTGTCGATGCTCGTGAGCCAGCGACTGACAATGCTTGCTTCCAAGGAGCGTTACACCGACCTGGAAGCGCTGAGCCCGCTCATCGAGGACGGCCTCGTCACCCCCGTCATCGACAAGACCTACTCGCTGGCCGAAGTGCCCGCTGCCATGGGACATCTCGAAGCCGGACGCGCCAAAGGAAAGATCGCCATCACGATCTGATCGCGAGCCCAATCCTGTCGTACCAACAAAGAACGGTGAATACATGACCTCGATCCGAACCAGCGGACTGACCAAAGACTTCGGTGACCTGAGAGCCGTGGACCATCTCGACCTTGACCTGCCCCAAGGCGGGGTGACCGGCTTCGTCGGACCGAACGGCGCCGGCAAGAGCACCACGATCCGCATGCTGCTGGGGCTGATCAAGCCGACCAGCGGTGGCGGTGAGGTGCTCGGGCACTCGATCGAGAACCCCTCGGCCTACCTCCACCGCGTCGGTGCTCTGATCGAAGCGCCAGCCTGCTATCCATCACTGACCGGAGAGGAGAACCTGCGCGTATTTGCCACCTTGGGCGGCCACGACCGCCGTCGCATCGCCGAAATGCTGCAGATCGTGGGTTTGAGCGATCGAGGCGGCGATAGGTACAAGAACTACTCGTTGGGGATGAAGCAGCGGCTCGGCATTGCCTTGGCTCTGCTCCCGGACCCGGACCTGCTGATGCTCGACGAGCCAACCAACGGGCTCGACCCGGTGGGGATCGTCGAGATCCGCAATCTGCTGATGGATCTCGGTGCCAGCGGCAAGACCGTGTTCGTCTCGAGCCACCTCCTGGCTGAGATCCAGGCAGCCTGCGATTCGATCGTGATGATCGACCACGGTGGCGTCGTATTCAGCGGGACGATGGTCGATCTGCTCAGCCGAACCTCCCCGACCATCCGAGCTGCAGCCGAGAACGAGACGGATACCACCCACCTCCTCCAATTGGCAGCCAATGCCGGCTATCGCACGACAAGGGTCAACGGAGCCATCGAAATCGATGCTCCTGCCGACTGGGCCCCCGACCTCAATCGTCTGGCCTGGCAGGCAGGCATCACGCTAAAGGAACTGCAGGCGACATCTGCCGACCTGGAGCAGGCCTTCTTCGCCATGACCGGCAACGACAAGACAGGAACCGAATAATGCGTGCCTTTCGCTCGGAATGGATCAAGCTCAGCCGGCGCAACACGTTGCTCGGTTTCGGAGGAGCCATGATCGGCTTGACCCTGCTGTTCACAGTCCTCGCGTTCGTCAGTGTCGGCGGAGGAGACGTAGACCTCGACGGAGGAGAATCCGAAGCCTTCGTCTCCGAAGCGGTGCTATCGCTGCCTGACGGCTCGGTGTTCGCCATCACAAACGTGGCGTCCTTGCTCGGTATCATCGCCCTGGCTCTGTTCGCCTCCAACCTGGCAGGCGAATTCAACAAAGGCACGATCCGGATGCTGTTCGTGACCGAGCCCAACCGGCTCAAAGTGCTGGCGGGCAAACTCGCCGCGTTGGCTTCGTTTGTGGCGGTCGGGGTGGCGGCAGCGCTGGCAACCAGCGTTGGCATCGGTGCATTGCTGGCTTCCGGAGCGGGGGTTGACACCACCGCCTGGTGGACGGCCGAGGGGCTGGCAGCTATCGGTACCGCATATCTGAACATCACCGGCGCCGTGCTGGTACCTGGTCTGATCGGAGCCGCGATCGCCGTGCTCACCAGGTCCGCAGCTATCGCCATTTCCGTCGGTGCGGCCTACTTCATTTTGGGTGAGGCACTGGTCAGCGCCTTCTGGGAGACCTTGGGCGAGTGGGGCCCGTCGGCAGTCTCCAATGCCCTGGCCGTAGGCGGGACATCCGGCGCGGGAATGATGGGGGGAGCCGCACCTGTCATTGGCTATGCCACAGCCGCAATCCTGGCCCTCGGGTACGGCATCGTCAGCGTGGCGATCTCCTCGGCGGTCCTGTCGAGAAGGGATGTGACGAGCTGATGGCTGTTCCATCCTCGATGACCGGCAAGACCGTGTTAATCACTGGCGGCACGGGCGGCATTGGCAGGGCGGCTGCGGTCGGGTTGGCCTCCATGGGTGCGCGGGTGGGCATCACCGGCCGAGATCGAGGACGGGCCGAGCAGGCCGCCGCGACGATCGCCCGCGAGTCGGGCAACTCTGCGGTGGACATCTTCGTAGCCGACATGTCCTCGCAGTCAGAGGTCCGGCGGTTGGCCGGCGAGGTTCTCTCTGCGTACCCGCGGCTGGATGTGCTGCTCAACAATGTCGGCGGGTTCTGGGCCCACCGCCACGTCACCGCTGACGGGCTGGAGCACACCTTCGCCCTCAACCACCTCGCTCCGTTTCTGCTGACGAACCTGCTGGTGGAACGGCTCACGGCGAGCGCACCGGCGCGTGTCGTCACCGTGTCGTCCGGGGCGCAGTCCATGGGGAGGATTGACTTCGACGACCTGATGGGCGAGAAGGACTATTCGGGACAGCGGGCCTACAACCAATCGAAGCTGGCCAATGTGATGTTCACCTATGAGCTCGCCAGGCGATTGGATGGGACCGGTGTCACCGCGACCGTGCTGCACCCTGGCATGACCAACACTGCATTCAGCGCGGAGGACCCAGCACGTGCGATGGCTCCGGTGGTCCTCGCGATGCGGCCGTTCATGAGAAGCCCCGAACGGGGTGCGAACACCGCCGTCTATTTGGCCAGCTCCCCCGAAGTGGAGGGGATCACCGGCCGGTACTACGCCAACCGCAAGGCCAAGAAGTCCAACGAATCCTCCTACGACGGCGCGACCATCGCCCACCTGTGGCGGGTCAGCGCCGATCTCGTCGGCCTCCCGGTCG